>JAVXAG010000151.1:0-1099 GCA_036660615.1 Anaerovoracaceae bacterium | reverse complement strand
GATTTGGTAATTGACAACTGCACCTGTGAAGATTTTACCAATATTTGGCGCAGATATCTTGACCTTGATCGTGACTATAACCAGATAAAACAAGGACTTTCGGGCAGGGACAAAACTATTTACAAGGCTATGGACTACGGCTACGGAATAAGGATTCTGAAACAAGACTTATGGGAAACTATCATTTCCTTTATCATCTCTCAAAACAACAATATCCCAAGGATAAAGGGCTGCATCGAAAATTTGGCAAAGAATTTCGGTGAGGTTGCTGATACATACAAAGGAAAGATTTACTATAATTTGCCGTCACCTGAAAAACTAGCAAGTCTAACTATTGAGGATTTGGCTCCAGTAAGATTAGGCTATCGCGCAAAATATTTAATAGAAACAGCCAAGTTGGTGCTGGCAGACGGAATGCCATATGACATTGACTCACTTTCCTGTCTTTGTGGTGTCGGCCCAAAAGTTGCAAACTGTGTATCTTTGTTTGGCCTAGCCAATTACGACAGTTTCCCAATTGATGTTTGGGTAAAACGTGTAATGTTCACTCTATATAATATAGATGAAAAGAATGTAAAAGAAATGCAGAACTTTGCTACTGAAAATTTCAGTCCTTATGGGGGAATCGCCCAACAATATTTGTTCTATTATATGCGGTCAATAAATTAACTACATTGCCACTTTCTAATTCAAGTTATTAGGGGTGGCTTTTTTAGTTTTTGGGAGTTGGGGAGGCAACCTTGCCAATTTGGGAAAACTGCTATGGAAAGCCAGATTATTGGCAGAAAGTGGTAGAAAACCTTGGCCGCAGGCTGTAAAAATGGAAGGAAAAAAATAAAATCCGAATTTGCTCACAGAATCGCCAAAAAAGTAGTCTCCGTGAGCAGATTTTTCGTAAATATGTCAATTTGTGGTAGAAAAGGGACGAAAACAGCGTTTTAACCATCTAATTTGAATCATTTGGCAACTAGTGGCAGGGATGTTTTTCATATAAAGGGACAAACTGGGAAAATCTGCTCACTGGGAGTGAAAAAAAGTCGATTCTGTGAGCAAATCTGAAATATTTTTTTTTCGAGTTAAAATTAGCGGGTTTTTTGAG
>JAVXAG010000150.1:0-1351 GCA_036660615.1 Anaerovoracaceae bacterium | reverse complement strand
CTATTCAAACAACACTAAATATGCACCATACCCTTCTTTTTTCATATCTTCTTTTGGAATGAATTTTAGCGCAGCACTGTTTATGCAGTAACGCGTGCCAGTAGGCGACTCTGGATCATTTTCAAATACGTGACCAAGGTGAGCTTTGCCAATGCGGCTTCTGACCTCTGTGCGGGACATATTGTGTGAGTTGTCATTACCATACAGAATCATGTCTTCGTTGATTGGAGACGTGAAACTAGGCCATCCACAGCCACTGTCATACTTGTCCGACGAACGAAACAACGGCTGGCCAGTAGTGATGTCCACATAAATGCCAACTTGATGATTATCCCAGTATTCGCCAGTAAATGGATGCTCCGTAGCAGCATTTTGAGTTACATCGTATTGCTCCTTAGTCAAAGTGCGTTTTAATTCCTCCTTGGGGATTTTCGTGTAATCGTTTTCAGACATAATCAATTTTACCACATGGTCAATTTCAACTTGTGGAATATGACAATACCCATTTGGGTGCTTTTCCAGATAATCCTGATGTTGCGTTTCTGCATCGTAAAAATTCACTAGAGGTTGGTGCTCAACGGCAAAGACCTGGTGCTTTTTCATTTCTGTATTTACAATACGCTCAACTACTTTTTCACTAGCTTGGTCATTATAGTAGATGCCTGTTTGATATTGAGTGCCATTGTCGTTACCTTGACGGTTGAAAACAGCAGGGTCAATCACTAGAAAATAAGCCTGCAAAATTTGTTGAAGACTGATAACCTTTGGGTTATATACAACACGTACAGTTTCTTTGAAGCCAGTGCCACCAGTACAAACAAGTTGGTAAGTTGGCTCCGTTTCGCTAGTGCCGTTTGCATAACCACTGACCGCATCAGTAACGCCAGGCAGCGCTGCGGCTAACTTTTCCATGCCCCAAAAACATCCACCGGCAAGATAAATCACTTCTCTACCGTCTTCCTTTTCATATGTCCCATCAAAACCTTCTCCAACCATAATATTCTCCTCCTGCTTGCTTTCCGCCGTATCTTTTACAGCAGATTTTTTCTCGGTGCAACCAATAGCCAGAAATACGCAAATAGTTACTACACCAATAATCATAATATATTTTTTTATTCTACTTTCATTAAACTGTAACATTTTTCACCTCCAATAAATCAAGTTTATTCAAGCCTCGTGCTTAACGTAGAGGTTGTTTTAGAATAATTGTATCACAGTTATTCTTGAAAAAAAGTGGCATTTGCAACAGATAGAAAATAAAGTTGACTGACATTGATTTCGATAGTGGTAGGCAAAGCGAAAAGACATTTGTCATAATTTTAATATTTAAAGTGTTTACTTTATGACAAAA
>JAVXAG010000149.1:0-1367 GCA_036660615.1 Anaerovoracaceae bacterium | reverse complement strand
TATCTTGGGGGGTAAAGTTTAAATTCATCAAAACTACTCTAAATTCAGTTCTACTTGATATGAATTTAGGTGCATATTTGTCACTATATCCATAAAGCAACTTTGTTTCGTCTTGTATCTTTTTTAGACCACTTCCCCGACGCTCTACGTAATCTAGCCTATGGAAAATATCCGCAATATATGGATTCCTTCTCCTTGAAGAAACATCTTCAATATCAAGTTCTTGAATAATAGTTCCATCATACATTCCACCAGGTGAACATATTTCAAGGCGATCATCATACATATCAATATGCACTTCACTTCCAACAATTGAATAGTCTCGGTGCATCAAAGCATTTGCTAATGCTTCAAATACGGCTCTCTCTGCATAGTCTGGTTTATTAATTCTACTATTAGCTATCTTTTTCCAACGTACCTTGGAATTCACATTTACAAAATCGCAAGCATATTTCAATAAGGATATTAAGTCTCCCTCAAATTCTTTATCATCAAGAGCATCATCATAAATAGATCCCTTTGTCAATCCATTCCATCTTGTACAAAAAATCCTTGACTGTAAAAGAGGGCAATCATCAGCAAATAGTAGCCCTGCATATGTGAGTTTACCATCAGCCTTTGCCATACCAAAGGATACATAGTCTTTTGGGGCAACGGTTCGGCTTGTAACTTTTTTATAGGTTGCTTCAAAAATAGAAAATGTCAAATCATCTTTTTTATAGTTTGTTGTAGTATCATCAAATGTTAGATTTCGTCCTTTCATAACGAGTTCACTTAATTCATGCTCAGAAGCTTTTATACTCTCATTGCCTACACGAATATATGCTACAGTATTGCCGTCTCCAACATAATAAAAAGGAGTCTTATCACCGTTCATTATGGTAAGCGATAAAATGTTCTTCCCATTAATAGTGGTTTGCACATCTAACACAAATTGAGGGATTGGCGAAATTCGAGCTTTAATAAGGCGACTTATATCTTCTGCATCTCTTTTTATGTCTTCAAGCCCAACGACCGTTCCATCGTCTGACACTCCAAACAAAAGGGTACCACCGATGCCATTAGCAAAGGCACTTACACTCTTCAACCAACTTCTTGGTTTTTTAGTTTCCACAGCTTGTTTATAGTCACAAACTGTCGTTTCTGCTGGCAATTTATCTACCATTTAATAACTCCTTCTTAAAATTTCAATAATTTTAATGTTCTTCCTTCTTTTTTATAGTATACCATTTTTGAATTAAAATTAGTAGAATGTTTTATAAGGAAAACCGACAAGCAAGAACTAGTGTATACTGCTTACTTTGTCTCTTATTTAAAAAACTTATGTAAAATACTTTTACAGCAAAATCAAAATATATCTAGTCAAA
>JAVXAG010000148.1:0-1916 GCA_036660615.1 Anaerovoracaceae bacterium | reverse complement strand
CAAAAACTAGTAAATCTTAACAAAAATTAATAGGCATACTACACTTTAGTGTGGGGACAAACACTTAGCGGGTGTGGTATAATATTCCCATCTAGAACGGTTTGACCGTTCTAGATGGGAATATTATACGTTGATCTTATGCACGGCAGACGCCATGTGGCGGATTATACCATAAATTAGATAAATTTATGGTATAATAATCTCGTCGAAAGGGTTTTGCCTTTTTATAGCAGTATAAACCCAGAATTTGGAAAGTGCTGCTACCAGGCTAGCGCCTGCCGACGAGAACATTTTATCAGGAACGGTGCCCTTTGCTTTATTATTTTTATTGCAAAGGAGGTGCTTTGCACCAATGAAAACCTACGGTTTTCGCACCGATTCTATGGTATAATAACCTCATCGAAAGGGTTTTGCCTGTAAGGCGATAACATTTGACTAGAACTGGTAGCCTTTGTCCTAAAAACTTGGGGCAGAGGTGGAGCAGTGCATCGATGAAAACTAGGCGTTTTCATGCCAGTTCTGCGAACAAACTTGGATATTGTAAATATAATACAATGTTCACATCACATAATATCAAAGGGAGGTAATTATGAAAAAGAAAATTCTATCTACATTATTATGCCTATGTATGGTAATGACAATGTCATCAACCATTGCAATGGCACAAACAAGTACAATGGTCGCTTTAGGCGACAGCATTTCCACTGGTTATGGCTTGGAAAATTATGTAGCAAAACCTTTACCTATGGCTAAGGACAGCTTTGTAAACGTAGTGTCCGCTAAAATTGGCTATACACCAGTAAATTTAGCAGTTGATGGTCTTACATCTCAAGATTTAGCAAAAGGTTTACAAGCAGCTGCTTTAGACAAAACTAGCAAAGAGTATACTGCTCTTGCAACGGCAGGCGCTATCAGCATCACTATTGGTGGTAACGATTTGTTAAATGTTTTGTTCCAAGAAGTTGGGACTGTACTTGGAATGAATGTTACTTCACCTACATTCAAGGCTGAAGTAATGACTAAAGTTTCAACTGCACTTGCAACAAATGATATGGCAACACTATTAAAAATCAATGGTGCATTAGTTGGATTACCAGCTAAAGTAACACCACTTGTAGCAACATTTGCTACTAACTTGACTCAGATAGTAACTGCAATCAAACAAATTAATCCTACTGCAGTTGTTGTTATGCAAACAATAGCAAACCCTTACAAAGATGTTCAAGGAATATCAGCACCACTTAATGCAGGAGTTGAAGCTTTCAACGCTGTTATTACAAAAGGTGCTACTGCTGGCGGATATGTAGTAGCGGATACTTATACTGCATTTGCTAATTCAAAAGAAGTTTTGACAAACGCATCAAATCCAAAGACTTTACTTGATCCTCATCCAAATAAGGCTGGACACGCTGTAATTGCACAGTTAATTGAGCCACTTTTGAAGGGAACAATAGTTACTCCACCTACAGAAAAAGATACAGTTGCTCCAGTAATTGCTGGCGTAAAGAATGGTGGAAAGTATTGTAAGAAAGTAACTATTACTGTTACTGACGACAACCTAAAGTCAATCAAATTAAACGGTAGAAGTTTAAAGATTAAAGATAGTAACAAATATGTCATTACTGCAAAATTGACTAAGTCAAAAAAAGCAATGACACAGAGAATTGTAGCTACTGACCAATCAGGAAATGTTACAAAAGTTAAGATCACTATCAATAAAAATCACAGATGGAACAAGGGCGTAACTAAAGACGGTGTAAAAACATACACTTGCAAGGTTTGTGATAGAACAAAGACAAAAGTAATCAAATAACCAAAGATAAGAATGAATCCTAACGCAAACGGCGGCTACTTTTTATGAGTAGTCGCTGTTTTATTGGAAATAAACCAAATGTGAGAGATAAGGAAGGTAAAAG
>JAVXAG010000147.1:0-1941 GCA_036660615.1 Anaerovoracaceae bacterium | reverse complement strand
AATAAAATAAAAGTGTTTACATATGGAGTAAAAAATATTAAAGTATAAAGGAGGACAATAGTCCTCCTTTAATTAGTATTAGACTAGAGAAAATTTCATTTGATTAGTATAAGAGGTGAGAATATGTCATTTACAGAAAAAAGTTGTAATGAATTTGTTAGAGTGCTTTCTACAAAAGAACCAGTACCGGGTGGTGGAGGTGCGTCAGCACTTGTTGGATCTGTAGGTATGGCCCTTGGAAATATGGTTGGAGCATTGACTGTAGGAAAAAAGAAATATGCTGATGTTGAAGCCGAAATCAAACAGTTGATGATAAAAGCAGAAACTTTGCAAAATCAATTGCTTGAATTGGTGCAGAGGGACGCAGATGTTTTTCAACCTTTGGCAAAAGCATATGGTTTGCCTAAGGAAACAGACGAAGAAAAAACGGAAAAAGCAAGGGTGATGGAAATCGTACTAAAGGATGCTTGTTCTGTTCCTATGGAAATAATGAGAAAATGTTGTGAAGCAATTGATTTGCATAGAGAATTCGCAGAAAAAGGGAGTACCTTAGCAATAAGTGATGCTGGTGTAGGTGTAATATTTTGTAAATCTGCATTGCAAGGAGCTAGCCTAAATGTATTCATCAATACAAATTCTATGTTAGATAAGGATTATGCAAAACGAATAAACGACGAAGCCGATGAAATGTTAAGAGAATATACGATGAAAGCAGATGAAGTTTTTGCTTCGGTTTTTCATAGGTTAAGAAAATAGAAATAGGTTTTTTAGAGTTTAAAATAGGAAGGTAATAAAATATGTTATTAACAGGCAAAGAAGTTGCACAAGCTATAAATGAGAAAATCATCAAAGATATTGACGGATTATACCAAAAGGGAATAGCTCCCACTCTGGCAATAGTTAGAGTTGGTGAAAATGAAAGTGATATTGCATATGAAAAAGGCGCAATGAAAAAAGCAAATATGCTGGGCATAAAAGTTGAAAACTTCATAGGGAAAATTGATATTTCCCAAGAGGATTTAGTAGACGTAATAAAAGCATTAAATGATAATGAAGAAATTCATGGCATATTGCTTCTTAGACCTTTGCCAAAGAACTTAGATGACAACACAGTCAGAAATTCAATCTGTGCAGAAAAAGATATCGATGGAATATCGGACTTGTCTATGGCAGGGGTTTTCACAGATACAAGCACTGGCTACCCACCATGCACAGCGACTGCGGCAGTTGAAATATTAAAATACTATAATATTCAAATGTCAGGAAAGAAGGTAGTTGTAATTGGACGTAGTTTGGTAATTGGAAAACCAGTAGCCATGATGCTACTAAAAGAAAACGCAACGGTGACAATATGCCACAGTAAAACATCAAAAGACCAACTTGAATTTTTATGTAAAGATGCTGATATAATTGTCACAGCTGCCGGTAAAATTGGAACTGTTACAAAAGCACACGTTAACGGTGAGCAGTATTTAATAGACGTCGGCATAAACTTTACAGCAGATGGCAAAATGGTGGGAGACGCTAATTTTGAGGCCATCTCAGATGACGTAAAGGGAATAACGCCAGTACCTGGTGGTGTGGGTAGCGTAACTACAAGTATTCTAATGAAACATGTGGTGGATGCAGCTACAAAAGTAAGTTTATAGTATACTCAATCAAATAATTAAAAGGGGCGGTCCCATTAGATTAATTCTA
Organism: Anaerovoracaceae bacterium; assembly: GCA_036660615.1. GTDB lineage: Bacteria > Bacillota > Clostridia > Peptostreptococcales > Anaerovoracaceae > JAVXAG01. The sequence continues at coordinate 243 of JAVXAG010000147.1, read as the reverse complement.
GTGAGATTTGCCCCTTTTGTGTAGTTAACAGGTAAGGCTATTTACTTTTTATGGCAAGTTGCTCACTGGAATCCGGCGATAATATTTTAAACGGCACTGGAGGTGGCTTTTATGGTTCTTAGTGCCGTTTGCCCAATGAAAGCAACTACAGAATAGCATAATAATAGTGGACACCACTCCAAACACAACATATGTAAAATGCTGGATAAAATATTTACAATAATTTACAAAATCTATTGACAG
>JAVXAG010000146.1:0-2106 GCA_036660615.1 Anaerovoracaceae bacterium | reverse complement strand
CGTAAAAAGCAGTACTTTATCAGTACTGCTTTTTGTTGGTATCGCCTAGGGGAGTCGAACCCCTGATTCAGCCGTGAGAGGGCTACGTCTTGACCACTTGACCAAGGCGACATATTTGATTTTGTTTATCACTTTATATTGAAATGTGACGATATTTATTATATACTTATTTGTGACTATTGTCTAGTAAAATTTTAAAGAAAACAAAGGAGATGGAAATAAATGATGAAATATAAAAGCACTAGGGGCAGCGAAAAAGAGTTGACTGGAGCACAAGCCATTATTCAAGGCATTTCAGCCGACAAAGGTCTTTATGTGCCGACCACCATCCCACAAATGCCTTTCAAAATCAAAGATATGGTTGGAAAAACCTATCAGGAGATTGCATATAAAATAATTGGGAGTTTCTTTGACGACTACACCGATGAAGAAATGTTGAATTGTATAAATGGTGCATACGATCAAAAGTTTGAGAAAAAGGAAATTGCACCTTTGGTAAAGGCTGGCGATGGATACTTTCTTGAGCTTTACCATGGCAAAACCGCAGCATTTAAAGATATGGCGCTTTCAATTTTGCCTTACCTTTTGACTACTGCAACAAAGAAAGAAAACGAAGAAAAGAAAATTTGTATTTTGACTGCAACTTCTGGTGACACTGGAAAAGCCGCTCTTGAAGGATTTGCCGATGTTCCTGGCACAGAAATAATCGTATTTTTCCCAAATCAAGGCGTCAGTCAAGTTCAAGAGCGTCAAATGGTTACTCAAGAAGGTGCAAACACTCATGTTTTTGCTATCAATGGCAATTTTGATGATGCACAAACTGGTGTTAAAAAGATTTTCAATGACAGTGATTTCGCTGAGAAACTTGCCAAAATTGGGTGCAAACTTTCCTCCGCAAATTCAATCAATATTGGTAGACTCGTGCCACAAGTTGCGTACTACGTTTACAGTTACATTAAACTTATAGAAACTGGTGTTATCAAGGACGGCGACAAAATAAATGTCGTTGTACCAACTGGGAATTTTGGTAATATTTTGGCTGCATTCTACGCAAAATCCATGGGTATTCCAATCAACAAGTTTATCTGTGCATCAAACGAAAACAAGGTTTTAACTGACTTTATAAATACTGGAGTTTATAATATAAACAGGGATTTTTATTTAACCAACTCTCCTTCTATGGACATTTTGATTTCCAGCAATTTGGAACGTCTTTTGTTCCATCTTAGTGGTAATAACGGTGCAGAAATCAAAGATTTAATGGATCAACTTGATACTAACAAGTCCTATGAAGTCAGTGATTCAATCAAAAAAGGATTGTCAGATTTCTATGGCGGTTTTGCTGATGTAAATGACACTAACAAAACCATTGGCGATATGTATGCAAAAAATGGTTATTTGATGGATACCCACACTGCAGTAGCATATAAGGTATATGAAGACTACAAAAAAGCAACTGGCGATGAAACCGTTACAGTCATTGCTTCAACTGCTAGTGCATACAAATTTGCTGAAAGTGTTGCAAAATCAATTGGGCTTGCAGACGAAGAAAACGGTTTTAGATATGTTGATGCAATAAATGTAAAAACTGGTGTTGCTATTCCAAAGGGACTACAAAATCTTGAAAGCAAAAAAATTAAACACACTGGAGTTGTTGATATTGCTCAACTTAGCAAAGTAGTAGAAGAATCAGTCAAATAATATAAAAAGTTTTATACGGTTTTGTGGGGAAAGTCCTTGCAAAACCGTAGCTTTTATGGTAAATTAGTAAAGGTGCGTGGAGGATTGACCGAGTGGCTAAGGGCCCTGATTGGAAATCAGGTAAGGTGTAACAGCCCCGTGGGTTCGAGTCCCATGTCCTCCGCCAATGAAAAAGGCTTATCGGAAGATAAGTCTTTTTTCGTTGCAATTTCAGAGTTGGGACTCGAACCCGAAAGGGCACAGCCGTAAATGAGTTGATTTTGTAAATCAACGAATAGGTTGTGGTCGAGGAGCTTCCTTTGAAGCGACGTGGACGGCAGATGCAATTGCATCTGGGTAAGTCCCATGTCCTCCGCCAATGAAAAAGGCTTATCGGAAGATAAGTCTTTTTTCGTTGCAATTTCA
>JAVXAG010000145.1:0-2111 GCA_036660615.1 Anaerovoracaceae bacterium | reverse complement strand
GTGCTTATTTTATATTATAATCCTAAACGTTCTTTTAATGCCTCTTGCAAAACACTAGAAAAATTTATTCCTTGCTCCATAGCGGCTTCATTCATCCAACCAGGAATGCTAAGCGTTTTTTTAACAGCTAGGGAAGCAGTTCTTTTTTTGTAATCCAACATATCAAATTCAACAATAACTGGATATTCATTTTCCATGACAGATAAATCATCAATTGGTGTAGAAAAAGGAATTTCCTCACCATTTTTTAAGCGATCGGTTATGGCTAAACCAAAGGCATCAATAGCCATGGAATAAGCATCAGACATATTATCACCTTCCGTTAAACACTCTGGAAGATCTGGAAAGGACACCCAGAATCCGCCTTCTTCGGATTTGTGAAATAATGCTATATAGAAATATTTATGCATATATACCTCCTTTATAAGGTTATAAGGGGTTATTTAAGCCCCGCTTGTTTTAGAATAGCTTGTTCAAGCCCTTTTCTCATATCGCCTGAATGGTTTGGCACGATAGTTTGTTTGTTAGTTGCGGAATTTTTCAACTTGATGTGCGAACCATTTTGGTTGACTATCTCAAAGCCATTTTTCTTTAATAATTTTATCATTTCCATCGGTGTGATTGGCATAAGATTAAGTTCCTTTCTGAGGCTATATAAATAGAATAGCACGTATTAGTACGTGTGTCAATAAGTTTACGTAATAGTACGTACTAAGTTAAAAGCGAAATCATCAATTGGCATAGGAACTTGAAACGAAAAGATAATTGTGTTAAAGTAATTTATATCAAATTTTTCCATAAGGAGGTCAAAGTATTATGAAAAATATGATTGATTATATTGAAAATATGGGACATTATACATTTGAAGAAAAACCTTTTAATGAAGTAGATAGTCTTGTGCTGTCAAAATTGGCATATCTTGATTTTGGAGTCATTGAAGGTGAAAATCATGGTGTATGTAAAAGTATATCGACATTGCCACCCAGCAACCAGTTTGAACAGTTCTTTGCTGATGTATCCAATAACAAGGCAACCAAAGCGCTGTATTTTGCAGTGATTGGAGCAGAGCGTTACAACAACATTGATTTCACTGATTACGTCAATAAAATAAATATTGAAACCCAGAGTCAGTTTTCAGCAATTACATTTCTACTTGATAAAGATACGACTTATGTGGCTTTTCGTGGAACGGACAATACACTGGTTGGCTGGAAAGAAGACTTCAACATGTCGTTTTTGGACTGCATTCCAGCACAACTTGAAAGTGCAAAATATCTATCCCAGATAGGCGAAAAATTTCAGGGGACACTTATTGTAGGCGGGCATTCAAAAGGTGGTAATCTTGCAGTATTTTCTGCCACGCATTGTATCCCAATGGTACAAGGTAGAATCCAAAAAGTATATAATCACGATGGACCAGGTTTCACTAGTGATTTTTTGGCATCGGAACAATTTAAACGAATCGCCGATAGAGTAGAAACTACATTGCCAAAATCCTCAGCAGTGGGTATGTTTTTACAGCAACATGAAACATATACGACTATTGATAGCAGTTCATTTACAGTGTTTCAGCATGACCCATTTACTTGGTGTGTTACAGACGATCACTTCGACTATTTATATGACATTGATGAAGGATCAGCTGCATTTCGAAAAGTAGTTTCCGAGTGGCTTACAAAGATAGATGAGGAAAAGCGGAAGAAGTTTGTAGACACACTTTATGAAATTGTTACTACCACCAATGCGCAAACCTTTAGAGAGTTGCGTTCTAGCTGGCAGAAAAATGTCATAACCATTTTAAGCACAGCAAAGGACTTAGATGATGATACGTCAAATTTTTTACTTGATACTGTAGCGGCTATGATAAAATTGGGAATTAATGCAACAGCGTCCCTTCCAAAGATAAATCCTAAATGTTTTTACTGTGGCAAAAAAATGGAGTATAGCAAGCAACCGGGAAAGCAGATGACCTTTTACTGCGCCAATTGCGACAAGACATTTGCCGAATTAGAATAATAGACAATCAAAAAGCAGGACTTATTTTCCTGCTTTTATTTTATCAATGGTGTCTTGGACATTTTAACCTAATCCCACATATAAGACAATCCCCA
>JAVXAG010000144.1:0-2308 GCA_036660615.1 Anaerovoracaceae bacterium | reverse complement strand
AAAAGCCAAAGACGGGTACTTTTTGGTTGACATTATGTTCTAATCATATAGAATAAGAATAGATATGAGAGAGAATGGAGCGAATATGAAAAACATTTTTGTAGTAAATCCAATGGCAGGTACTGGCAAGGGTATAGAAAAATTAGTAAAGGGAATCAGTCGGGTATCTGATGAAATGGGTATTTGCAGTGAGACGTATATAACCAAAGCAATTGGAGATGGTGAAAATTTTGCCAGAAAGATGGCCATAGAAACCCAAGGTATAGAAGAATTACATATTTTTGCATGCGGTGGCGATGGCACCAATAACGAAGTTATAAATGGGGTTTATGGGTTTGATCACGTTGCGTGTGGATGCTTGCCAATAGGAACGGGCAATGATTTTGTTAGAAATTTTCCTGAGGCAGGGAATTTTATGGATATAAAAGCTCAGCTGCTAGGGAAACCTATAAAGTCTGACTTGATAAAATACTCTGGAATAATAGATGGTGTACAACAGACTCGGTATTGTGCCAATATGTTCAATATTGGGTTTGATTGTAATGTAGTGGATTTGACTGCGAAACTAAAAACCTATCCTTTTTTGGCGGGATCTTTTGCATATATGATGGCAATTCTGGGAACTTTTATAAAGAAAAAAGGGGCGGACTTGAGAATTGAAGCCAACGGACAATTGATTGAAGATGGGGAGGTTCTTCTGTGCGCTGTTTCCAATGGTTCGTACTGCGGGGGAGGTCTAAAAAGTTCACCACAAGCCTCAATCACCGATGGAATTTTTGATCTTAATATTATTTACGATGTGCCAAGATTTACATTTTTAAAATTATTTCCCTCTTATACAAAGGGTACACACATGGAGAAGAAGGGTATTGAAAAACTCTTTGTTGCTCTTCGTTGCAAAAACGCAAAAATCTCTCCAAGGGGTGGCGAGTTTAGACTCTGCGCAGATGGGGAAATTTCTTCGGTTGGTGATATTTATATGGAAATCGCAGAAGAAGCAATCAACTTTCTTGTGCCTGCTAACTTATAGGTCAATTTCTACACTTATGATATCGCTTAGGGAAACTTGGCCTTGTATATAAACGTCGTTAATATTGCCGTTTGATTTTTCTACGGTAGCACAAATTGTGCCGGCTGGCTGAGGCAAGGTAAAACTATAGGTGCCATCGCTTTCATCGGTTGCAAATGCTACGGCTACGGCAGTTGTTCCTGATCCGCAACTCCCCTCAAAATATGTAGTGTTTACGTCTTTAACATATACTACTGGAACCAAAATAGATTCAGAAGTGTTGTAGAACATGGCGCCTACTGCGGGCGGATCGTATTCTTTGTTTATATAATCCTTTATAATGTCAAAATTATCTCGTGATGGTTCAACGTCGGTCAAAACTACGTGGATAATCCCACCAAAGTCAACTTTTTTACACCCATTTAGCATAGCAATAGGTGTATTTTCAATTGTTTCCACAGAAAGTGGTTTCGGCATATTAATTTTGGTGTAGTTTCGCTCTGTGTCAACGCCGACGGTTAGCAATTCCTCACTACCACTTACGGAAACTGTAATTTGTCCAAGTCCATTTATCTTAAGTTTTTTTGCTATAATCAAACCAAATGATCTTGAGGCATTTCCGCAAAACTCTAGTCCACACATTTCCATTTTGCCATACGGCTTCTCATCTGCCATTTCTAAAATGAAGCAAACTTGCTCGGCCGCATATTCTTCTAGTTCAAGTAGTTGTGTAGCCACTGTTTGGTATTGGCTTCTGGGAAATTTATTTAAAACGAAAATTGTAACGTTTCCAGCAGGATTTGCAACGATTATATTGATATTTTTCTTCATAGCTTTTACCTCGGCATCTGATATTTGATAGTTAAAATATACCACAATTTAGGAGTAATAGCAAAAAAATTAAAACATTGCAGTTAAACATTGTTTTTGGATAACTCCCCGCCCAGTTGTTGAGATGTTTTCCCAACTGGCTGGTAAGCCATTGAAAAATGATACGCAAATAATCAAAAGCAGACAATGAAAAGCCAAAAAACCCGCTAATTTTTCCAGCAAAAATATTTTTTTCTGATTTGCTCACAGAATCGACTTTTTTTCACTCCCAGTGAGCAGATTTACCCAGTTTATCCCATTATATAAAAATTATGCCTGCCACTAGCACCCAAATAGTTCATATTAGCGGGTTAAACGGCTATTTTTGTGCCTTTTCTACCATAAATTAACATATTGCCGAAAAATCTGCTCACTGGCGGTCAATTTTTTGCGATTCTGTGAGCAAATCCAAGATTTATTTTTTTCGAC
>JAVXAG010000143.1:1257-2354 GCA_036660615.1 Anaerovoracaceae bacterium | reverse complement strand
GATTGAGTGGCCGACGAACTTGATGTAAAAAAGGTAAAAATATGGATTTAAAGATAGGAAACTTAAAACTTGATAATCCTTTTCTGTTAGCGCCTTTAGCAGGAATAACTGATGCTCCCACCCGCCGAATTTGTAGGCAGATGGGAGCTGCTTTAGTATATTCTGAGATGGTTAGCGGGAAAGGGCTGTGGTACAAGGATAAAAACACAGAACGTTTATTGACGATTTATGACGAAGAAAAGCCTGTGGGGTACCAAATATTTGGATGTGATCCAGAAATTATGGCGTTTACTGCCAAAACCTTGGACAATAGGGGGAATGCGCTATTGGATATCAATATGGGTTGCCCAGTTCCCAAAATTGTAAAAAATGGGGAGGGTTCAGCTCTATTGAAAAACCCAGACTTGATATACGACGTGGTATCTGCGGCAGTTGAGAATTCAACCAAACCGGTAACGGCGAAGATTAGAATTGGTTGGGATGCGAACTCAATAAATGCTGTGGAAGTAGCAAAAGCTATTGAAGCCGCAGGCGCTGCAGCAATAGCCGTTCATGGAAGAACTAGGGATCAATATTATCAAGGAACGGCCAACTGGACTGAAATCGCCAAAGTCAAAGAGGCAGTTGCGATACCAGTAATAGGAAATGGTGACGTAGTCGATGGTACATCAGCTATGAAAATGTTTTCTGAAACTGGTTGCGATTTTATTATGATTGGTCGTGGAGCACTTGGAAATCCATGGATTTTTAGTGAACTTGTTGCGACATGGAAGGGCGAGCCTGTTCCATCACGTCCAACTCTTTTAGAAAGGAAGCAAATGGTTCTCAAACATCTTGCGGACTTGGTTGAGTACAAAGGTGAGCGATGTGCAATCAAAGAAATGCGCAAACACATTGGCTGGTATCTAAAAGGTATCCCAGGAGGAGCTGCATTTCGAGGGAAAGTCAATCAAATCAACGATTACCAATTGTTGAAAGAGGCAATAATGCAAATATAAATCATACAAACCAAATAAAATGGAAAAAGCACCTAAGTCGATGTAGACAGAGGTGCTTTTGTTATGGAGGAACGTTGGGATTGTAAACCGTTGGGATTG
>JAVXAG010000143.1:0-1157 GCA_036660615.1 Anaerovoracaceae bacterium | reverse complement strand
AACCGTTGGGATTGAGATAGTAATGCACTTGATAAATGGGAAATAAACTTGAGCAAAAGGCTAGCCGCCTCCCAAAGACCGAAATACTACACTTAAATACTTAAATTCGATAGTTGACCAAAAAGAAGTAAATAATTGCCGAATAGTATGATAAAATAACTGAAATTTGCAGTTGTAATAATATTACATTATCAAAACAGGAGGCGAGATTGTAATGAGAATGCTAGAGAATATGAATGTATACCAGAAAATATTGGAGCAATTGGTGTTGAACTATAACGAAACATTAGCGCAGCAACCCAATATACAAATTATCAAGAAAACGGTAAGGTCGAAAAAGTACACTTATTTAGTTGACGAGAATGGGAAAAAAATAAATATAAACAACGGTTCAGACTTAGTCGAACAATATGAATTTCGTCAATCACTAGTTAAAATAAGAGATATTTTGACGGAGGATATAAAAGCGGTAAAAAACTTTAAAAAAGAATATGTTCCCATTAGAAGAAGGGGCGAAACGCAATTACCAAAGGCTAGTGGTGGCAATAAAATTTATGATGACAATCTAATTCACGAAGTGAATGGGGAAAAATATCGCTCAAAGTCGGAAGTCATAATTGCGATGATTTTGACTGCACACAAACTGGAATTTGTTTATGAATGCTGCATTGAGAAAGATGGTAAAAAGTTATTTCCTGATTTCGCGGTTAAACGTCCTAGAGATGGCCGAATTATTTACATGGAACATTTCGGCTTAATTGGCAATGAAGATTACAATGGCAAAGTGGCATATAAAATTGAGGAATATAGGAAAAGCAACATAACTCTTTGGGATAATTTGATACTAACGTTTGATGGCGTTGACGGTAGCATAGATGTAGCCAATTTAGAAAGGGTAATAAAATTATTCCTTTTATAATCAAAATTAGAACACAGGGAAAAGATAAAATGGCATAAGGCATGCAATTGAGGGAATGGGCAATTTAAGGCATTTGCCCATTGGAGGCAAGGGGCATGCCAATGTTTGGCGAAAGGTGGAGTTGGCTTCGCAAAATACTGAGGTTGGCGTTGGGTTGGCATAAGTGTTGGGGACGCAAAATACTGAGGTTGGCGTTGGGTTGGCATAAGTGTTGGGGACGCAAAAGCCATGCCAACCG
>JAVXAG010000142.1:0-2402 GCA_036660615.1 Anaerovoracaceae bacterium | reverse complement strand
ACGATTTATATGTTAACATACTGTATACAAGATTGCAAGGAAAGTTTTAAGAGGCTTTTTTTGAATATTGGCGAGATGTCGGAATTGAGCCTGAAGCCGATGTCGGAACTGAGCCAGAAGCCGATGTCGGAATTGAGCCTAAAGCCGATGCCGGAACTGAGCCAGAAGCCGATGCCGGAACTGAGCCAGAAGCCGATGCCGGAATTGAGCCTAAAGCCGATGCCGGAACTGAGCCAGAAACCGATGCCGGAACTGAGCCTGAAACCGATGCCGGAACTGAGCCTGAAACCGATGTCGGAACTGAGCTAGAAACCGATGTCGGAACTGAGCCAGAAACCGATGTCGGAACTGAGCCAGAAACCGATGGCAAAAGTGATAATGAGAATCATTATCACTTATCGCTGTAATTTAGGCCCGAAAAAAATAAAATCTGAATTTGCTCACAGAATCGCAAAAAATAGTGGCTCAGTGAGCAGATTCACAGATACAAATGGGATTCAAGGGAATAATTGTCAAAACCATAAGCGAATACTTCCATAGGCAAGTTGATTCTGTTGCATTTGCAACAGTTGATGCTCATATATTGGTAATATCCGTATTAATATCCAGTTATTCACAGGCTCTCAGATGAGATCTGCTCACTGGCGAGGCTTTTTGAGCGATTCTGTGAGCAAATCAGGAAATAATTTTTTTGCTGGAAGAATTAGCGGGTTTTCATAGGTTTAATCGTTCTATTTTGATAACTTGCCAAAAATTATCATATTGAAAACAGTCAGACAGTGTGATATACTAATAAAACAAAGAGAACATATGTTCTTGAAACGAGACAGACATTGGGGGAGTGAGACTGAAATGATAGTTATGCATATTGATGCTAATTCAGCATACTTGAGTTGGACGGCAGTCAGCCTTTTGGAAAAAGGGGCAGAACTGGATATAAGAACGGTGCCAGCAGTTATTGCAGGAGATCCAGAAAATAGACAAGGAATTATTTTGGCAAAATCATTGCCTGCAAAAAAATATAAAATAGGGGCGGGGACTAGTCTTTTTGAGGCTAAACACCAGTGCCCAGACCTGTTGGTTTTTCCGCCAGACTATGATCTATATCTAAAATGTAGCGAAGCGATGTATAAGATTCTAAAAGAATATTCCCCTATAATACAAAGATACAGCATAGATGAATGCTTTTTGGATTATACCAATTGTGTTACAACATTTGGAGAGCCAGAAAAAACAGCCTATATTATAAAAGAAAGAATCAAGAATGAATTGGGGTTTACAGTGAACATTGGAATTGGTTCAAATAAACTTTGCGCAAAGATGGCAGGCGAACTAAAAAAGCCGGATATGGTTCATACTTTATTGACGAGAAAAGAGATAGAGCAAAAACTTTGGCCACTTGAAGTCAATGAGCTTTTTATGGTGGGGAGAGCTACAACAAAGAAATTGCACAGAATCAACATTAATACAATAGGTGAATTGGCAATGGCGGATCCTAATTTGCTTAGAAGTATTTTTAAAAGCCATGGTACACTAATTTGGAATTATGCCAACGGAATAGATTGCGATAGAGTTAGACCAAATGATGAGATTTTGCAAAAGGGACTGGGAAACAGTATGACAATAAAATACGATGTTACAAATAGAGAAGATGCCTGCAAGTATTTATTAGCATTGACTGATAGAGTGACTGGAAGACTGAGAAGACAGCAGTGCAAGGCGGCACTAGTTTCGGTGTGGGTAAAAACAAACAGTTTTGTGAGATACAGTCACCAACTGGCACTGCCTATTTATACAGACGATACGACAACTATATATAATTATATTTGCAGATTATTTGACGAATGTTGGAAAGGGGAGCCGATTAGACATTTGGGAGTTGGCGTGTCAGAATTTAGTAGAAAAGACGATTACCAACTTACCATATTTGAACAGGATAACCTAGAAAAAGCAGAGGCCATGAACAAAGCTGTTGACACAATAAGAATGAAGTTTGGGCAACTGTCAATATACAGAGGGACTTTTGTGAACACTGACTTGAAACCTATGGAAGGTGGAGTCAATGACGGCGATTATTTGATGATGGGAGGATATAAACAGTGAAAATTATAGCAAAACCGATAGACATAATCGTAACCTTTAGGAAGCGAGATAAACCAGTTCCATATAAATTCAAATATCCAAAAGATACAGGCGAGATGCAAGAGATAAAAATAGATAAAATTATTTGCGTGGAAGAAAGCAATTTGGCAGGAATCGCAGCACTTGTGTATACTTGTCAGACAGAGATAGATAATCAGTTAAAAATATATCAGCTAAAATATATAATAGAAGAATACAGGTGGGAACTTTACAAAATTTAAGAGTAGGGTATTTTGGGTGTTGGTGATGAAACTGAGATT
>JAVXAG010000141.1:0-2620 GCA_036660615.1 Anaerovoracaceae bacterium | reverse complement strand
AGAAGGATACTATATTATGAAAGAAAAGAAGCTCCAAATAAAGGAGATAATAGATCAATTAAATCAGGCATCAAAAGCATATTATCAAGAGGCAGTAGAAATAATGCCTAATTTGGAGTACGACAAATTGTATGACCAGCTAATAAAATTAGAAGAAGAAACTGGCATCATATTGTCAAATAGCCCGACACAAAACGTTGGGTATGAAATCTTGTCAGATTTGCCTAAAGAGAAGCATCCAAAGAAGATGCTATCACTTGATAAGACAAAGGACAGAGAAACCCTAAAAGAGTGGATAGGTCAGCAACAGGGATTGCTTTCGTGGAAACTTGATGGACTTACTATTGTGCTTACTTATGAAAATGGTCAACTTACAAAAGCTTTGACTAGAGGTAACGGAGAAATAGGTGAGGTCATTACAAACAACGCAAAAGTATTTTCCAATGTACCTGTAAGCCTTCCATATAAGGGAAAACTGGTTCTTAGAGGAGAGGCAGTAATAAAGTATTCTCAGTTTGAAATCATAAATAAGTCGTTAGCTGATACAGAGGCAAAATATAAAAATCCAAGAAACCTTTGTAGTGGTTCAGTTAGACAACTTGATAACAGTATAACTAAAAAAAGAAATATAACATTTTATGCCTTCGGTCTTGTTGAGGCCGAAGGTATGAATTTTGATAATAGCAGGGAAAAGCAGCTACTATGGCTGGAATCATTAGGATTTGACGTAGTAGAATTCAAAAGAGTTGAAAAAGATACAATTATTGAAGAAATTGAGAATTTTGAAAGAAATATAGAAGCACAAGATGTCCCATCGGACGGATTGGTGCTGATATTAGATGATATAAAATATAGTGAGAGCCTTGGGGCAACCGCTAAATTCCCTAGAGATGCTATGGCGTTCAAGTGGAGAGATCAAATAAGTGAAACCGTCTTGCAAGAAATCGAGTGGAGCGCATCGAGGACTGGCCTTATTAATCCAGTGGCGATATTTGAACCAGTGGAGCTAGAAGGTACGACGGTAAGCAGAGCATCGCTGCACAACATTAGCATTTTGAAAGAATTGAAATTAGGCATTGGCGATACCATTACTGTGTACAAGGCAAATATGATTATTCCGCAGATTGCAGAAAACTTTACAAAAAGCGATAGCCTAGAAATAATAAAGAACTGTCCAGTATGTGGTGCAGATATCGAGATAAAAAATGAAAATGGAGTTGAAACTTTGGTTTGTCCAAATAAAGACTGTTTGGCCAAGCAAATAAAAAGCTTTACATTGTTTGTATCGAGAGATGCAATGAATATGGAAGGGCTTTCTGAGGCAACTATTGAGAAGTTAATCAGCAAAGGCCTCATTACAGAACTTGCGGATTTGTTCATGGTTGAGAAATACAGAGAAGAAATAGTTTCAATGGAGGGATTTGGAGAAAAGTCCTTTGTGAATTTAGCAGAGTCAATAGAAAATGCAAAGAAAACCACACCGGAGAGATTGCTGTATGGTCTTGGAATACCTAATATTGGAGTATCAAATGCAAAGATAATAGTAAAAGCTTGCAATAGAAAGTGGGATAAAATAATATCCCTTACAAGAGAAGAAATGTTGGAGATTGATGGCATTGGCCAAGTTATGGCTGATTGCTATGCAGACTTTTTTGCAAATCCAAAGAATCAAAAAATAGTAGATGATATAATACAAGTTGTCAACCTTGATGAAACTGTGGAAGAAACAAAAGAGTTTTTCGCAGGGGTTACTTTTGTAATAACGGGTTCTCTAAATATTTTTGACAATAGAGATGCCCTAAAATTGGAGATAGAAAAAGCTGGAGGGAAAGTTGCCGGTTCAGTTAGCAGCAACACTGGATATTTAGTCAACAACGATTTGCTCTCAAATTCAAGTAAAAACAAAAAAGCCAAAGAACTTGGAGTTAAAATAATAGATGAAGAAACAATCGCAAAATGGATTGAATTAGGAGAAATAGAAAATGCTTAAAGTGGGTAAATTAGACAGCGATGTATTACAAAAAATCGTAATAGACAACATTGACCTAAAGAGGCCGGAAGTTTTGACAAGAGCGGGAATCGGAGAGGACTGTGCTGTTATTGATTATGGTGACTATGAATGTGCAATTTCTACGGATCCTATAACGGCAGCAGTAAACGAAATCGGCAGATTGGCAATTCACATTTCCTGTAACGATATAGCCAGCAACGGAATCGAGCCACTTGGTATCGCCCTTGTAGTTATGTTGCCTGTAGGAACTACCGTTGAAGACGTGGAAATAATTATGAAGCAAGCCGCCGCCGCCGCAAGGGAAAGTGGTGTTGAAATTATCGGGGGACATACAGAAGTAACCCCTGCAGTAAACCAACCAGTAATAGTATCGACTGCTTTTGGCAGAGGCAAAAAGGGACAATCTCAAAGTGCAAAGAATATGAAGGTAGGCGACTATATCTTAATGACAAAGACGGCAGGACTTGAAGGAACAGCAATTATCGCATCAGATAACGAAAAACAGCTGACCCAAGTTTTGACAAGGGAAGAAATAGTCTTTGCAAAAGATTTGGTTAAGAAGGTAAGTGTCGTAAAGGAAGGTATAATTGCCGGTAAAATTGGTACAGC
>JAVXAG010000140.1:0-2621 GCA_036660615.1 Anaerovoracaceae bacterium | reverse complement strand
AGACGTTAGTAAAGTAACAAAGATACCAGAGGAAGAAGTCCTAAAGATACAAGAAGAAAAGAATTAACAATAGGATAATAAATAGTAAAAGAGACAAGTCTTTTGGCGAATACACACCAAGTTTAGATTTGTCTCTATTTTAATCTTTATAATCCAATATTTAAAAGTCGTATAAACTGTTTGGCTGTTCGTGGGCTTCGGCCACTACTTCTAATGGCAAAAGCTTCTGCCTTGCGATACAGTTGGTCATCTGGCAAAGTAACATTATATTCATTTGCCAAAGATTTTACTATTTCTAGATAAAGATCCTTTTCGGGTTTGGAAAAAGTTATTGTTAAACCAAACCTTGCGGCAAGACTCATAGTTTCTTGGAGAGAGTCATTTATGTGAAGTTGGTTTCCAACCCGATCCTCCATAGACTCTTTTAATAGATGACGACGGTTACTAGTTGCGTAGATTGCAATGTTTCCCGCATAACTAGCCACGCTGCCTTCCAGAATTCCTTTTAGTGAACAGAAGGTGTCATCATTCTGAGAAAAACTCAAATCGTCAATGTAAAGAATAAATTTAAGTGGGTTGTTACTTAGTTCTTCCATAATTGGTAGGATACTGTCTAATTGATTTTTATTGAACTCAACAAGACGTAGACCACTTTCATAAAAGTGATTTGCTACAGCTTTGATAGTAGAGCTTTTGCCAGTGCCAGCATCACCGTAAAGTAATACATTACTTGCAGTTTTGCCATTAACCAAAGCCTTGGTGTTTTCAAATACTAGGTTTCTCTCACGTTGGTAACCATATAACGAACTTAAACTTTGTTTATCACTATAAGTGATAGGAGCTAATTTACCGTTTCTAATGGAGAAGGCATTATATTTTGAGAAAATACCGTATCCGGTGAAAGGCAACTGTTCTATCATTGATTTATAGTCATTTCTTAGGTCTATGGAAGAAGTGTCCCAGTCAGGCAAGAAACCTTCAAAGTCAATCTGTGCTTTTATAGAAGAAGAAGTTATATTTGAAACTTCTTGTAGCAGATCTAACTCATTGTTGAGACACTCTTCAATAGAGGGACTAATTAAGGTATTTTTCGATTTGTTGATTACATAGAAGTTTTCATCTTCCAATGTAAGCTTTTTTACACTTTCAGATAAATTACCTGATAATCTATATATTTCACTTACGAATTTTCCATAACGAGAAAGCTGAATTTCTTGAGACTCATTTGAAACAGCTTGGAGTAAACTCTGTAGACTGTCAAAAAGTTCGGTGTCCAGCAAACTTCTAAAAACTGAAAGTGTGTTTAATCTGTCATTCAAATTACTAAAATTATTCTTCATTATTTTACTTCTTCAATCCAGCCCATAGTATCCGCTACTTTTCCAGTTTGGATTCCATAGATAGTATCATACATTTCTTGTGCAACAGGACCAATTTCACCGTTGTTGATGATCATATTTTCCCCTTTATAAAGCAGTTCGCCAACAGGGGAGATAATAGCTGCTGTGCCTGATGCAAACATTTCTTTTAGTTGACCTTGTCTATATGCATTTTCTATTTCGTCAATAGAAATTTTTCTTTCAGAAAGTTTTAGACCTTTTTCTTTGCATAGCTGAATTACGGAGTCACGTGTAATACCAGGAAGAATAGAACCGTTAAGTTCACTAGTAACAACTTCATCGCCGATTACAAAGAAAGCATTAGCTGCGCCGATTTCTTCGATATATTTTTGCTCAATGCCATCCAACCAAAGAATTTGTTCATAGCCTCTTTCATGGGCAATTTCCTGAGCCTTTAAACTTCCACCGTAGTTGCCACCGCATTTTGCTTCTCCAGTACCACCTTTTACGGCTCTTACATAGACATCTTCAACATAAAGTTTGGTAGGGGTTAGACCGTTTACAAAATATGGGCCTACTGGACTTAGAATGATAACAAACTTGTATGTGCTAGAACTTCTTACACCCAAAAATGCTTCATCACCAAATATAAATGGTCGCACATATAGAGCTGTTCCCTCAGATTCAGGGATCCAATCGGCATCAACCTTTACAACTGCCTTTATTGCTTCAACAAAAAGTTTTTCGTCGATTTCTGGAATGCAAAGTCTATCGTTGGTGCGATTTGTTCTCTGTGCATTCATATATGGACGAAAGAGTTGAACTTTGCCTGACTTTGTCTTATATGCTTTTAACCCTTCAAACATTTCTTGTCCATAGTGAAGAACTACTGCTGCAGGATCAAGTGAAATTGGTCCGTAAGGGACAATCTTTCCATCGTGCCAACCTTGGCTTGGGTTGTAATCCATAATAAACATATGGTCAGTAAATTCTGTACCAAATGTTAACTTGCTTGAATCTGGCTTTGCCTTTGGGTTTTTTGTTTTAGTAATTTGAAAATTATATTCCATCTTTCCGTACTCCTTTGATGTAAATTTAAAGTAATTATAAATTTGTTTATAGATATAATTTTAACTCTAAATTTGTTATCTGTCAACAATAAATGGATAAATTAATTGTATTTTATAACAAAGTTATCAACGAAAAAACCAGAAACCCGCTAATTCTTCCAGGAAAAAAATAATTTCCTGATTTGCTCACAGAATCGCTCAAAAAGACGTG
>JAVXAG010000139.1:0-2630 GCA_036660615.1 Anaerovoracaceae bacterium | reverse complement strand
ACAACAACCAATACACAATTAAATTAAATTAACTTAACCTATAAACAGTGATCACTGAATAAATAATAAGCTTGAAAAGGAGACTGGTATATGCCAATTAAAGTACAAAATAATTTGCCTGCAGTTAAAATACTGACAGAAGAAAACGTATTTGTTATTACGGAGAAACGTGCAATGACACAGGACATCAGACCGTTACAGATACTGATTTTGAATTTGATGCCCACAAAAGTAGATACAGAAACACAATTGGCTAGAGTTCTTGGGAACACTCCATTGCAAGTGGAACTTGAGTTACTACAGACAAAAAGTCACAAAGCGATGAACACCTCAGAAGACCATATGCTTGCATTTTATAAGACATTTGATGCAGTAAGAGATAAATACTACGATGGAATGGTAATTACGGGTGCGCCAGTAGAATTACTTGACTTTGAAGAAGTTGAATATTGGGAAGAACTCTGCGAAATAATGGATTGGTCTAAAAGGCATGTTCACAGCACATTCCACATTTGTTGGGGTGCACAAGCAGGACTTTATTATCATTATGGGATAAAAAAACAAAGATTGCCTCAGAAAATGTCAGGGGTATATTTGCATGAACTTGAATACAAAAATGGAATGCTTTTTAGAGGATTTGACGATAACTTTTATGTACCACATTCAAGAAATACCACCGTTGACAGAGCTGATATCGAGGCGATTCCACAACTTAAAATAATAGCTAGTTCAAAAGATGCAGGAGTTTATGCCATAAAATCCGAAAATGGCAGACAGATATTTATTATGGGCCATTCAGAATACGATGGCGATACACTAAAAAAAGAATATTTGAGAGATAAAAATGCAGGGATAAATCCAACTTTGCCATGCAATTATTTCCTTGATGATGACGATACAAAAGAACCAGTAGTAAGATGGAGATCCAGCGCACATCTGCTATATTCAAATTGGTTGAACTATTTTGTTTACCAATCAACACCATACGATATCAACCAAATTCCAGAAGAAACGCCAGACTTGACCATAGAAGAAGATGCGAATCTAAAAGTTAGCAAATTTGGTGGAAGTTCACTAGCTGATGGTGCAAGGTTTAAGAAAGTGGCTAAGATTATTAAGAGCCAGCCAGAGCGTAGATATATAGTGGTTTCTGCGCCAGGCAAAAGATTTGATGACGACATAAAAATAACTGACCTTTTGATAAAGTGTGAGGAAAACGCCAAAGAAGGAAAGCCAGTTGACAGTTTCCTTGAAGAAATAAGCCAAAGATATGCGGAAATTATCAAGACAATCAAGATTGATTTTGACTTAGAAAACGAGATGCAGCAGATAAAAGATGCAATAGAAAAAGGAGACAACAAAGGATTTGTAATAAGTCGCGGAGAATACTTAAACGCAAAAATAATGGCAAAGTATTTAGGCTATGAATTTGTTGACGCAGCCCAAGGCATTTTCTTTGACCAAGAAGGTAATTTTGACGGAGAAAAAACAAATAAAATCTTGTCGGGAGTATTGAAAAAATATGAATATGCAGTAATCCCTGGGTTTTATGGGACAATGCCAGATGGAAGAATAAAGACTTTTACAAGAGATGGCTCGGATTTAACAGGCTCTATCGTTTCAGTCGCAGTTATGGCAGACCTATACGAAAACTGGACCGACGTTTCGGGACTGCTTATGGCAGATCCTAGAATTGTAGACGATCCAATTACAGTGCCGGTTATTACATACAAAGAACTTAGAGAACTTTCATATATGGGGGCGGCGGTTATTCACGAAGATACTGTGTTCCCAGTTAGAAAAGTAGGAATCCCTATAAATATCAAGAACACCAATAGACCTAAAGATACTGGAACTTTGATTGTAAAAAATGCAGAATGCTACCAGAGCAACTTGCAGATTTCGGGTATTTCAGGCAAGCGAGGTTATGCAACCATTGTAATCGAAAAAGATAAAATGAACGAAAAGCCTGAACTTAGAACAAAATTGTTAAAGGTGTTTATGGACAATGGAGTGGCAATAAAAAATATTCTATCTGGACTGGACTCTCTAAATATAATTATAAAAGAGGATTCAATAACCAATAAAGAGGACAAACTAATTGGAGATATAAAGAAGGCGATAAATCCGAACGACATTAGTATTACAAAAGGTATTGCGATGATTGCCATTGTAGGCAGGGAACTAGGCAGTTCTCCGACAATTGCAGTTAGAGTTCTTGGGGCTTTGGCAAATAAAAAAATCAATATAAAACTGATTGACCATGGCTCAGAAAAGATAAATATTATGCTGGGAGTTGATGAAAAAGATTATATTTCGGCGATAAAAGCAATTTATACAGGGTTTACAGGGATGTAAATCAAAAGATATCAAAACAGTTGTTATTCACAAGAAAATTGAAGAACGATTGATAAACCACTCATTATGATTCTTTTATAAAATACATAGTATGACCAATTAATAAAAATTGGACAAATATGTTTTATAAAAGGAGTGATGAATATGATTCTAAAAAAAATGCGCAAAGTAATAGCACTTATTATTTGCGCTTTTTTAATTCTAATTAGTGTTACTAGTTCCATGGCATTTGCTGGGAACAGTGGCAATAGGGGCGATGGGAGCGATCCGCC
>JAVXAG010000138.1:0-2722 GCA_036660615.1 Anaerovoracaceae bacterium | reverse complement strand
AAAACTGGTGGGTTTTGTTAATTGTATTATTTATTTTTGATTACTAGCTTGTATCCTTTTGGTTTGACTGTAATCAAATCAACGTATTTCTCAAGACCTAACATTTTTCTCTTAAGCCTTGACATTGTAGCCCAAAACGCTCGGTTATCCTCACCCAACTCCTGGTGCCATATTTCATTATATATTTTTTCCTTATCCACCACTTTTCCCTCTTGCCAAGCAAGGAGCAAAAGTATGGCAAATTCCTTTTGTGTTAGAAACAGTTCTTTATCTTTTACATATGCCATTGTAGATGTCATATCGAATGTGAGCCATCCAAATCTTTGAATATGATTTTCCTCAACTGTCTTTGTTCTTCGAAGTAATGATTCTATTCTAGCAGACAAAACCTGCAAATTATATGGTTTTGACAAATAGTCGTCACCACCTGAATGAAGACCCTCAATTACATCGACGCTACTGTTCTTCGCTGAAAGGAACAAAATAGGGATGTCACAATACTTACGGATTTTTTTGCAAAATGCAACTCCGTTGCCATCAGGTAACATAATATCCAAAACTATTAAGTGGATTAACTTTTTATTTAATACTTCTTCTGCCTCTTCTAGCGAAGTTGCTTCGCATATTTTGTATCCTGCGTCCTCAAGGCTTTCCGCATTTATCTTCATTATATGAGGATTATCCTCAACCAAAAGTAAGGTTGCCATCTTATTCATCCTCCTTCCATACGTTTATACTAAACACGACTTTAGTCCCTATGGTCTTTTGGCTATATATCTGGATATCACCTTGCATGAATGAAATCACATCTTTGCAAATAGCTAGCCCTAATCCAGTTTTTCCGTCGCCACTATATCCCCTTTCAAAGACTTTTTCCCTGACTTCTTCGTCCATTCCATCTCCATGGTCTTCTACGGCAAATACCAATTTTCCATCTTTCTCTTCTATTGTCAATATCAACCCATCTTCTTTTGTATGGCGGTTTGCATTTATACAAAGGTTAAGCACCACTTGTATAAGCATTTCAAAATTACCTCTACCATCTGGGCAATTCTCTTCAATTTCAACCTGAAGAACGTTATCATTTTTTTCCAGTATTGGATCGCATAAAATCTTGACTCTCTTTCCAAAATCTACTGGTGAAATCTTACCAATTTTTACTGTCCCCGATGTTTCTTCCAATGGATTATCCAACATATTTTCTACCAAAATCGCCAATCTCTGTGCCTCTAATGTTATATGTAGCAACCCTTCGCAGGTTTCTTCTGTGACGCTTCTGTTTTTTATCTTGGTGATTGCTCGCTGTGCATATCCGCTGATAACTGTAAGTGGTGTCAGCATTTCATGGGAAATATTTGACAAGAACTCACGTCTCATTGTATTTTGCTTCTCAAGGGTTTTATTTATTTGCGTTGCCTCAAGCAGCTTGACTGCATACTCCTCATACCTTATTTCTACAACTACCATTATCAAAAGTATGAAAGCCAGCATTCCCAGTGGTGTCACTCCAGCTCTTGTAATTTCTGGAATTATTCTCTGCCATTTGATTTCGTATACCATGGTCAAAAACAATATCCCAAATCCCGCAAATGTAATTATATCTTTTTTATCTAATTTCTTTCTATGCCAAAACGTTCCAAATATGGATAGTATCAAATATATAAATGCTGGCACAGCTGCATAATATGCCATATTACTAATTTGTGAAGTTTCCATTGTCGGCCTCACAAACATGGCTATTACTATCAGAATGTTCACTCCTCCATATATGCAATTTACAATTTTTGAGGTGCTATCTGGATACAAACTTTTCAGCAACATATACAACACCAGTGGCTGTATAGCAACAAACATCACCACTATTCGATAATGTATAAACCAGTCGTAATCCCATGGAATTAATTGGTTTACGTAAAACGTCTGATCTCTTAATGCAAAGACCAAACAGCACATTGAAAAATAGAAAGTTTCCATTTTTCTTCTAATGCAAAACTTTATCAAGTAGTATGCAAACAACACCAGCAATGCCCCACAACTCAAGCTTGTCGCCAATGTATCCCATCGCTTATATATTTCCATACTGGTTGGTGTGGAAAATGTTATTGTGTTCAAAAAACCGCCTTCTTTATGAACAAAATTGGCAACTTGTACGATTATCTCTGCATCTCCCTGTTCATTTGCTGTAACTGGTATTGTATAGTAATTTATTCTAGGAACTGTATCTTCTGCACTTTTCCCCACCATACCTGCATCAAGTGCTTTCATTCCGTTTACGTAGTAACGGCTGGAATAGTCAAGTGAATATCCACACATGGAATATGATTGGTTCGGCACTAACTTTAGTTTTAATCTATATGTTCCATATTTTACGTTGCTCATATCAACATTTTCAATCGTATTAACGTTTTCATCTTCATCGCTACCTCTAGCAAAATCCTCTGGTCCATACAGTTCATTAGGAAAATATGCCCAATTGCTGGGCAATTCCACGACTCCATGTTCCATATCTGTTTTGCTCAAATCAAGCACTCCGTTTTCAATTTGTGGCACCGCAATCACCGGCATCTTTTGGGTGCTGATATATATCCAACTACATAGTATGATCGCCAACGAAACAGTCAACGTTATTGCGGTAATAATTTTGTTTTTCATAAGTACCTTCCTCATAGTGTAGCGCATACTCTGGCTGATGAAACAGCTGGGCGCAAATGCTGTGCCAACT
>JAVXAG010000137.1:0-2768 GCA_036660615.1 Anaerovoracaceae bacterium | reverse complement strand
TACTATCGAAAAGCAAACAGCAATCATACCAATACATAGGATTTAATAAAATAAAGTATTGTGATGTTATATGTAAGCTCTTATTTTATTTTAATCGCATCAAATGCTTTCATAACTTCTTCAAGGTAAACTATTTTCGGTTTCCCTTCTGGTCTTACTGCTACAACCATTTTAGAATTTTTATATTCTCCGCTTCCCGCTACGTAATCTTCCTTATTATTGTAATCGAAGCTATACTCATCATTAAAATGATCAAACCACCCATCCCAATTTGTTAAGAATAATACATGTGTTGGATTAAACTCATTTATTTCTGCTTTAAGAAGTTCCTTGCAAGCTTCAAGTTGTTGTTTCCTAAGGGACTTATTGGGATTTCCTCCCGATGCAGGTGCAATCTTAAACAAATTGCTCCATACAATGTTTTCATACCATCTTTCTTCCCACGCTTGGTGGTCACTTATATTTTTATTATTTATACAATTGTTTAATTGGCACCATACATTTTCTGTATAGCCCCATATTGGTCTTGACAAATAATAAGGATGCGCTTCCATTTCTTCTTCCGAATTCTTGTCTATCCCTTTTCTAAAAATATTCTTAGGTGCAACACGTCTGTCATCTTTTTCAAAGTTTCTAATCCATTCAAATCTGTCTCGCATTTCATTATCACTGCTATGGTTGTCCGATAAAGCCTCCTTTTGATTTGTAAAATTGCACATAGAAGATTTCACAAACTCGTCTTTCGTCATATTATCAGAATAATATCTTCTCTCATCCCACCCATTAACAGCTCTTCCAACCATCATGAATCTTAAATTGACATTGGAATCATATTTTCGACCTTTTATTGTTGTGAAACTTGATATACCATCTTTTTCAACTTGACGAGTAAATAAATCCTTAAAATTTTTTTTATTTTCAGCCACCATAGCATCATATAAGTTACCATATAGCTTTTCAAAATCATTTGTTAATTTGTTTTCCATGTAAAAACACTCCTTTTCTATTCGTTACTATCATCCATACATAGCAAGATATTTCTTCTTTGAGCTATGTTCCATTTATCTGCTATCTCCACTGTCGCTCAACTTAGACATAGATATTTAAAACAAATACCTTAAGCAAGATAAAAAACTCCTTGGAAAACAAGGAGTTTGTTTAATCGTTTATTTATTTACAGTGACTGCAGATGATTTATACCAAGTTACTGGTACAACCTTCCCATGTGCGTCGTTCATTTTGAATTTAGGAACAATATGATAAGTATTTTTGCCAGAAACGGGTGCTTTGTCTATAAACGTTACCTCTTCTTCATTGTAGCGATAATCTACCGTTGCAATGTTTTCACCATTTCTATATACGTCAAATTGCTTATCCATGAACCATGGATCTTTATTTGCTCTTCTAACCCAAAATCCGTCGTATTCCCCACTGGACTTATCATAATAAATACTCTTCATATTTAAAGAGATAGTTCCGTCTGCATTTAGCATACTGGACTTAATGTATCCGCCTGTAATAGTTGCCCATAGTGCGCCTGGCATTACAAAAGCCATAGCATGCTTAGCAAAAGCCTTTTCACCATCAAATAGGTAGAAGTTCCCGCCCGCAGTAGACATGAATGTTACCGAATCAAAGGATTTAGGAATTCCATAAACTAGCCCTGAAGAGCTAGGGTCTAAATACGAATATTCTACTCCATTAGGAATTACCGCGGCTTGTGATAGCTTATTAGGTATAAAAATCAACCTATTTCCTGACATCAATAGTCCGTTTTCAGCACTATATGTCTTGTTTCCCTCTGCAACTTTAATTTCCTCTAAATTATTCGCACCAATAAAGGTATTTTTAGAGATTAAACTACAGTTTTTAGAAATAGTAACCGACTTAAGGTATTTTCCTCCTAAAACTGTTGGTAATCCTGCCCATTTTACATCGTTTGGCATTACAAAACTAGTATCTTTCTTCTTTGATGGATAGGCTATCATTGTTTTCATATTCTTTGTATATAAAACACCATCAACAGACTTAAAGCTCTTGCTTCCTGGAGCAACTCTTATTTCTTCAAGATTCCCTCCGGCAAAGCAGCCTCCACTAATCGAAACAATACTTTTTGGTAAAGTCAATCGCTTAGTTCCTGTTGTTCCAGCAAATGCTGGATTACCCAGTTTTTTTATTGTCACTCCATTGACCTTAGACGGTATAGCCTTAACCTTTTGTGATGCACCCTCTATGGTTGCAGAATTTCTAGGGCTAATGTAAATTTTGCTTCCATTAATCTTATATGCTCTACATCCAAAATGACTTGGTGGTGGGCAAGCAAATGCCATAGTAGTAGTTGTTATCACCATTATACTGGCCATGACAACTGAAACGATTCCTCTCTTTTTCATCAATAATTCCTCCTTGTACTCTTACACTCTTTCTCTTTCTCTTTCTCTTTTCCTCCGGTTCGTCTACTCTTACAAGCTTATTTAGGAAAGAAATTCCATAAAATAGAATATGATTTATGCTAGACTTTCAATATCTATTTTAAGATTAGTATATACCAAAATAAGATAAATTTCACCATTTTTCTGCTATTTTGCAGAAATTTTTGTTTATTCAAAACAATCCAGGGAACCAGGCTTTCCCCATTCCCCTTTTGGTTCAAGTCCTGACTTTTCTCAAATCACTGAATTAAAAAAGTCGCCCTAAAAGGACGACTGTTTAATTCATGGTTGCGGGGTCAGGACTTGAACCAATTCCATCTCCCTTCTCTAACTTCA
>JAVXAG010000136.1:0-3169 GCA_036660615.1 Anaerovoracaceae bacterium | reverse complement strand
TTATTTTTTCATTGTGCCATTTTTCATAAAGTTTTGGTGCCAAGAAAGGGCTTCTTCAAGAATATGTGGTGTTTGAAGTCCATTGCCTGATTGGCAAGCTCTATTAAAGTAGTCCATCAGTTGATCTTTGTAATCTGGGTGAGCACAATTTTCAATGATTTTAATGGCTCTTTCTTTTGGACTAAGTCCTCGTAAATCTGCAAAGCCTTGTTCTGTAACTATAACCATAACGTCGTGTTCTGTATGGTCTACATGAGAAACCATTGGAACGATTGAGGAAATTGCACCATTTTTTGCCAGTGAAGCCGTAGTAAAAATAGTAATTGAACCATTTCTAGCAAAATCACCAGAACCGCCGATGCCATTCATCATTTTTGAACCCATAACGTGGGTGGAATTTACGTTACCATAGATGTCAACTTCTAGGGCAGTGTTAAATGCAATGACACCAAGACGCCTTATTACCTCAGGATTATTGCTTATTTCCTGTGGTCTAAAAATAATCTTATCTTTGAAGAAGGCGATGTCTTTTTCAAATTGTTCCTGAGCCTCTGGCGACGGTGTTAGGGATGTAGTCGAAGCAATAGTGGCTTTTCCTTTTCGAAGTAGATCCAGCATTGAGTCCTGAACAACTTCTGTATAGCAAGTCAAATTTTCAAACTCCGAATCACAAAGACCGTAGAGTACAGCGTTTGCAACACTTCCTACGCCGGACTGCAAAGGTAGAAGTGAGTTTGTTAATCTGCCCGATGCAACTTCTCCTTGTAGGAACTTTATGATGTTTTCGGATATTTTCTTTGCATCGTCATCGATAGGGGCAAGAGGTCTTGTCTGGTCTTGCATTTCCGATATTACGATAGCAGCTATTTTATCAAAACCACAATCCATATATGTTTTACCAATTCTGTCAGACGGATGGGTAATATTTATGGGTTTTCTATTAGGTGGATTTTCAGTTATTATTATGTCGTGCATTCCTTCCAGTTCTTTTGGCTTTCTGATGTTAAGCTCCACTATGACTTTGTCAGCGTTTTTTATGAAGGAAGGGGAATTGCCAACAGCAGTAGTGGGAATCAAACCACCATCTTCTGTAATTGCCAAAGCTTCTATTATTGCAATATTGACTTTTGGAATAGCGCCGTAGTTTACATATTGGGTTGAATGCGATAAGTGCATATCGATATATTCCAACTCGCCGGCATTTATTGCTTTTCTTATTGTTGAATTTGTAAGGTAAGGCAATCTTTTTCGAATTATACCAGCTTCAGTCATAGCGGTGTCAATTTCCGGACCGACGGAAGCACCAGAGTAAACATCTATTTTGAGCTTTTCTCCATTTTTACCTCTCTCGGCAAGTGCCAAAGGAACGGCTTTTGGGTACCCTGATGGTGTGAAACCACTTACGCCTATAACCATGCCATCTTCAACCAGATCAGCAGCTTCTTTAGCAGTCTTAATCAAATCAAAGGCTTTTTCATTTCTTATTCTTTCTTTTAGTATTGGATCAAATTTCATAAATCCCTCCTAATATATCTAATAATAGTTATTTAATTGTCAAGATTATTATAGCTTGCATCAGGGGAACTATCAACTGTATCATTGTTCTATTTTTGCATAAAGTCCGACTATTGCATTTGGGGGAGAAGTTAGTCTGCTTTGCTATATTTTCGGAAATAGTATATAATTGAATACATTGAATGCGAAGAATGCAAGAGAGGAATAAGATATGAGAAAGACCAAGATTGTATGCACCCTTGGACCATCATCAAGTAATGAGGAAGTTATTGAGGAGATGCTAAAAAGCGGTATGAATGTGGCAAGACTAAACTTTTCACATGGAACTCACGAAGGGCAAAAAACCACTATCGACACTTTTAGAAGGGTGAGGGATAGGTTGGAAGTTCCTGCAGCTGTGTTATTGGATACAAAAGGGCCTGAAATTAGAATAAGAGATTTTGAAGACGGTGGAATCTACCTAAAAGATGGACAGAATTTTACACTGACTACGGCGGAAATAATGGGAACCAAAGAAAAAGTTTCCGTAACATATATGGAAATGCCACAGGACTTAAACAAAGGCGACAAAGTTTTAATCGACGATGGCAAGGTTTTGCTTGAGGTTCTATCAACTGATGAAGAAAACGTATATTGCAAAGTTGTACATGGTGGCAAGATAAGCAATCATAAAGGGGTAAATTTACCGAATATAGCATTGAAGATGGAATATCTAAGCAAACAGGACAGAGGCGATATTTTGTTTGGTATAGACAATCAGGTGGACTATATTGCAGCGTCATTTGTTAGAAGAAAAGAAGATGTTGAAGACATAAGAAAACTGCTTAAAATAAATGGTGGTGAAAACATAAAGATTATTTCAAAGATAGAAAATGTTGAGGGTATCGAAAACTTTGAGGAAATACTACAACTTTCTGATGGAATAATGGTTGCTCGTGGTGACATGGGTGTTGAAGTTGCATACGAAAAGCTGCCGGGCATACAAAAACGCATAATTAGAAGATGTCAACAAGCAGGCAAAATTGTAATTACTGCAACGCAAATGTTAGAATCCATGATAGACAGTCCAGTACCAACTAGGGCAGAAATAACCGACGTTGCCAATGCTGTATTTGATGGAACTAGTGCAGTAATGCTTTCTGGAGAAACTGCTATGGGAAAATATCCGGTGGAAGCAATCAAAACAATGTCAAAGATTGCGAAACAAGCGGAAAAAGACGATCCAAGAATGCGCAGTCAAGAAAATGTGTGGCACGAGATGGATTCTACAAACACAACTAATGCGGTTGGTCATGCAGCTTGTACTCTAGCAAAGGATATAAAAGCTGCGGCTCTAATTGCTATTACAAAAACTGGATATACGGCTGTTATGATGTCAAAATTCAGGCCAAGTGTAATGATAATCGCATCGACGCCATATGAAAAAACCTACCAACAATTGGCTCTTGTTTGGGGCGTAGTCCCAATGATTTCGGACTATGAATCGGAACTAGAAGAACTATTCGCAAATTCCATAGAAACAGCAAAGCGCCTGGATCTAATAAATGAAGGGGAGCAAGTGGTAATAAGTGCAGGAATCCCACTTGATATTCCAAGTAATACTAATATTATAAAGGTGGAAACAGTATAATTAATCGGGTAACCAAATTTTAGT
>JAVXAG010000135.1:0-3390 GCA_036660615.1 Anaerovoracaceae bacterium | reverse complement strand
CTCCACATGCCCATTCCATGGGAACATGTCAACTGGTGTGCATTCCACAAACTCATATCCATTGCTTCCTAAGAATTTAACATCTCGTGCTAAAGTCGCTGGGTCGCATGACACATAGACAATTCTCTCCGGAGCTACTTTTACAACCGTCCCAAGCAATCTTTCGTCACAGCCTGACCTTGGTGGGTCAAGAATAACGACATCAGCTTTTTCGATTCTCAAAGACTTCGTCTCTTTCTCAAGTTTATCTTCGTGAGGCTCAAGTCCATCAGCCTTATCATCAAGTCCATCAGCTTTAGGTTCAACCACGCAACACCCATTTGGGCCACAGCATGTCTTATCTGCGTCACAGTCAACTGCTTTGCTTTCTTCACTGTCATTATCAGTGAAACCCATAAGTCTCGGTAGCGCCTCTTCTGCTTTGCCACAGACGTATCTGGCATTGACAATGCCGTTTATAACCGCATTTCTGTTTGCATCAAGAACTGCACCTTTGACCGACTCAATTCCGATAACTTCCTTAGCCTTGTTTGCTGCGAAAAGGCCGATAGCCCCAACACCACAATAAAGGTCAAGAACAGTTTCCTTGCCAGTAAGATTTGCATATTCAATAGCCTTGTCATACAAGACCGTCATTTGCGTAGGATTAACCTGATAAAAAGCTAGAGGAGAAATTTCAAAATTCAAATCTCCGACTTTGTCCAAAATAGTTGGTTTTCCGGCTAGAGTAATCCATTCAGAACCAAGAATCTCAGAACCCTTCTTTTTATTCACATTCAAAATGACACTTGCAAGATTGTATTCAATTCCATCTTCCATAACAGGAACATCAAAAATCGCATCATCAATCATAGAAACAAGCTTTTCAGCATTTGGTATCCCTTTGCCATTGACAACTAGAATAACCATAATCTCGCCAGTTCCCTTTGCAGTCTTTACAACTACGTGCCTCATCAAGCCCTTTTCCCATTTAGGGTCAAAAGCCGTAATGTTATCTTCCGTCATAAACTCCCTAACAGCGTTGACCACAGCCATTGCCGGCTCAGATTGAATCAAACAATCCTCACAGTTGACAACATCGTGGCTCTTTTCCTTATAGAAACCTATGGCAACTTCGCCAAGATTTTCTAAGATTCCGCCCTTACGAGTTATAATTCCACCAGTGCTTATTGGCAAACTGGCTTTATTCCTATATCTAAATGGATCCGCCATTGGTACAATCTTGTTAACCTTTGGATTTTCAATCCCAGCCAACCTGATTAACTTATCAGAAACCATCTTTTCTTTTATTACAAGTTGAGTTTCATAGTCAACACTAGCAAAAGAACATCCGCCACATTGACCTGCATATTGACAATTAGGTTCAATTCGGTTAGGTGATTTTTCTACAAAACCATCAGCAACTATCTGACCAAAAGCATAATTCTTTTTGACCTTAGTAAGCTCAACGTCGACAACATCACCAACTACAGCACCCTTAACGAAAATAGTGAAACCTTCACTATTTCTTCCAAGTCCTTGACCCTCTGTCGTCATGTCTTGAATCTTTACCTGCGTCCTTTGTCCCTTTTCCATCTTTATTTCTTACCTTTTCTTTTCCGCTGCCACTACGTTTGGCATCACTTTTAACATATTCCGGTTTCTTCTCATCACTTTTGCTATGACTTCTATCGCTATCAGTCCTGCTTCTGCTACGGTCTCCGTCACTTCTACGAGAACTTCCGCCGCCACTTCTGCTTCCGCCACTGCTTCTGCCTCCATCACGTCTTCGGCCATCTCTGCCACCGCCGCCACTTCTGCTTCTTCCGCCGCCGCTTCTTCCGTCACGTCTTCTGCCATCTCTTCTGTCTCCGCCACGTTTGCTGCTCTCTGATTCAGTTTCCGGTTCAGTTTCTGTCAAAAGCTCTCCCATGTTCATTCTCAAGAAAGCCGCTGCAATTTCAATAGCATTGATTCCATCTTCTGAAGTCTTTGCGTATACCAATTGCATATATTCCGTCATATCCTCTGTCTTTGCAAATGCAATAGCATCTTCCAAAGTTTTTAATGCCTTTACACTGTTTACACTTGCTGCAGTAGGAAGCTGTTTTTCCAATATTTCAGCGTTACAAAATTCTCTAAGTGATCTGATTTTGTGTATTTCTCTGCCAGTAACAATAGAGAAAGCCTTTCCCTTTTTACCAGCTCTGCCAGTACGCCCAATTCTATGGACATAATATTCCATATCCTGTGGCATATCATAGTTAAATACCATTTCTATATCGTCTACGTCAATACCTCTTGCAGCCACGTCAGTAGCAAGCAATAGTTCCAACTTACCGTTTCTGAATAAATCCATTACTCTATCTCTTTGATGCTGAGAAAGGTCTCCATGAAGAGCCTCAGCATAGTAGCCTCTGCCCTTTAGCATAAGAGTAAGTTCATCAACCTTTTTCTTCGTGTTGCAAAAGATTAAAGCTTTTTTAGGAGCCATAAAGTCAATTAGACGGCATAAAGATGCGTCCTTTTCTCTGCCTTTTACAACGTAAAATGATTGTTTTACTAGAGGTATTGTTAATTCCTGTTGTTGTACCTTTAGAAGCTTTGCATTCTTCTGATACTGTCTAGTTATCTCCAAAATTTCTTTTGGCATAGTAGCTGAAAACAAAGCTGTTTGTCTTTCAACTGGTAAGTCTTGACATATAGTTTCTATGTCTTCTCTGAATCCCATATTTAACATTTCGTCAGCTTCGTCAAGAACTAACATCTTGATGTTTCCAAGCTTTAGAGTTCTACGACGCATATGGTCCATTACCCTGCCTGGAGTACCAACCACAATTGATACCTTAGCTTTTAGTGCACGAATCTGTCTATCGATATCCTGTCCGCCATAAACTGCTAATACTTTTACACCTTGAGTGTACTTTGCCAGCTTTCTAATTTCTTCAGCCGCTTGTATTGCAAGCTCTCTAGTAGGGCAAAGGATAATTCCTTGCACTCCACTGTCTTTAGGATCGATCTTTTGAATCATTGGTATGCCAAATGATGCAGTTTTTCCTGTACCTGTCTGCGCTTGACCAATGATGTCTTTTCCTTCAAGTAAAACTGGAATTGTCATCTCTTGAATCGGAGTCATTTCGACAAACCCCATCTCCTCTATTCCTCTCAGAATATCTGCGTTAATGTTGCTGTCTTTGTAATTTGTTTGTCCCATCTTTTTCTCTTTTCTTTTAATTTGACTGTGTAAATGACGGAATCAACAAACAATTACTTTCTTTGATCACCGTCCGATGGCCTCATGCCATTTCTCCACAAAATAAGAAAAACCATCACTACATCCTGAGTGTTGGTTTCTCTATGTCTACCGATTAGTATATCATACTTTCAGTACATCTGTCTATTTTTATTTTT
>JAVXAG010000134.1:0-3501 GCA_036660615.1 Anaerovoracaceae bacterium | reverse complement strand
AAATACCCAATAATTACCAAATTATCCGACACAATACAACCCAAATACAACCCAAATATTTACCTAAATAAGCTCCCAATTACACCCCACCGACACCAAAACTGCACCCCAGTGGAACCCGACCTACACGCCGTTTTTCGTGTAAATATTTAACAAATTTGGGCGATGCAAGGGTGTATTCCCATTAAAAGTAACGGGAACTTGACAATTTTGTCAACTTCACGTGTTTTTTTGCACTAAAGGGGAAAGAGGTGATAAAATATATACAGACAAGAAATTGATAAAATGTACAATAGGAGGTGAAGACTAATTGAAAAATAAAAGCGCAGAAGATGCCTTAAATTATTTTGATAGACCTAGGTTGACGGGGTTAATAGAAAAATCTACCAGTCGATATGATGTCACATATTTGAGTGCACCGTTTTCATTTGGAAAGACAGTGGCGGTAAAAATATTTGTAAAAGATATGGTTTGCAAATGGCATAATATGGAACGTGGTTGTGCAACAGATGAACTACTAGATGAAATATGTGAAACAATAGAAATCCAAGTGTTTGATGATTTTGATTGTCTTGACATAGAAGAACAGAATAAATTGATAGATTTATTATTGAGAGAAAAGACAAAATGTATAATTGTTTCCAGAGCAGGTATACCTGCCAAATTAAGAGACTCACAACTTTGTCACATAATCGGGCAATATGAGATAAAATTTACATTAGAGGAATTAGTGGAATATGGCAAAGTTGCTTATCCAAAAGTTTCAGTAGAAAAGATGATTTTGGTGGCGCAGCTGGCAGAAGAGTGGCTTCCGGCATTTGACATTGGGCTTGAGATTTTGACTAGAGGAAGTGCAAGAGATAAAAAAGAACTTATAAGCCAAAGCTATGCGGAGATGTGGTACATATTTGATAGAAAAATTATGGATAGATTAACTACAGTCGAAAGAGAGTTTATGTTGGCAGTGGGATGTTTCCAAAATATTTCCATAGAGATGGCAACCATAGTTACAGGACTAACAGATTGTGACACAATATTTGAGGGGATAATGGCAAAGTCAACTTATTTTGTTGAGAAGGGCGGTGGCGTTTACTATATACACCCACAAATAATGGCTTATCTTTGTGACAGGAGAAACAAGAAACTTTCCAAAGAAGAAAGAATGAGAATTACACGTAGCGCTGGGAGATACTATAAGTTGAGAGGTCAATTGACAGAGGCACTTACTTGTTATAGGCAGGCAGGTGAATACGACCAGCTAATTCCAATACTTGAGGAAATTGCAGTGGGGCAACCGGAGAATAGAAAAGTTTGGCAGCTTAGAGAACACTATTTGGCTTTGCCGAGAGAGCTTGTAGTCAAATCGCCAGAGTTATGTTTTGCCAATGGGGTTATAGGGGTTTTGTCCTTTTGCCCAAAGATGGCAGAAGAATGGCAGAATTTGTTGCAGGAAATGATCACTTCGAAAAAGTCATCTGATGAAATCAAACTTCGAGGGAGAGGCTTGCTACTCTATCTCGAAACGATTCTGCCGACCACAGGGCGATCAAAGATGATAATATCTTTGATAAAGAAGCGAGTCAAAGCAACAGACGGAAGCGGTTGCTATAAACCACCCATCTCTTTGACTGGGAATAGGCCTTCGGTACTTGGAGGCTGGGTGGATTTGGTCAGATACGCAAAGAAATATCAATTGTTGAGAGGGCCTGCAACCATAGGGATAACCAAAGCTTTTGGGATTGAAAGTGAGGGTGCCGTAAATCTGGCAATTGCTGAACACTATTACAACCAGAATATGCTACAAGAGTCCTTGGTGGAAACGGTGGGCGCTATTGCGCATATTGACCAAGCCGGAGATATAGATTTGGAGTTTGCAGCAATATATCTGCAACTAAAGATAATGATGACTTCTGGGCAAAAGGAAAGTATGATGCCTATACTAGAACACCTTGGTAGCAAACTGAATCGCTATAACGGGGATCATCTGGTGGCAAATTATCGGGCAATGCGGACATTGTTTGCCCTATATTATGAAAAGACCTGGGATGTAAAGCAGTGGCTAATTGACGATGCGCCCAAAGAGACCAAGGAGTTTTGTATACTGGACTATTTCCCATATTTTGTAAAACTTCATGTATATTTAGAAAACGAGGAATATGTTTTATTCCTGACATTGTCAAAGCGATTGATGAGCGTGGCAGAGGCTTATGGGAGAGTCCTTGACAAAATAGAGTTAAATGCTCTTATGGCAGTAGCTTATGAACAGATGGAGCAGTACGAAAATGCCTTGGAGTCTATAGAAAAAGCACTGCTATTGGGTGAAAGGTTTGACTATACAAGAACAATTGGCTGCTTTGGAAAACCAATCTATTCGCTGTTAGAACTTTATGCAAAGACCAATACAAAGGTAGAAGATGAATATCTCCTGAGGGTGACTGAAATAGCTAAAAAGATGGCTGTTTCGTTTCCTAAGTTCCTAGGGCATAATCAAGCAAAACTAGAAAAACTTACGGATGCGGAACTAGATGTCTTACGGCTAATGGCTCATGGCATGACAAATGATGAAATAAGCAAGTTCCTAAAAATTACTACCAATACAGTCAAGTTCCACAGCAAAAACATTTACGGAAAAATGTCTGTAAAAAGTCGTGGGCAAGCAGTACAGGTAGCAAATGACTTAAAATTGATATAAATGTTCAAAAAAACCCTATATTTCTCAAAAAAAGATGGCCATACTACACTTTAGTGTGGGGACAAATGTTACCTACTTGTGGTAATATAGGAAAAACAATAAAAAAAATAATTTAAAAAAATAAAAAGGAGAGTGGAAAAAATGAAAAAGAAGATTTTATTGAGTGTTTTATGCATCTGTATGGTGCTAGTAATGATGCCGACTATGGTATTTGCAGCAGGCGAGCCACCAGTAGCACCACCAACAACACCAACAGAAAACGGGGCGACGGATCCAGCACCACCAGCAAATACTGAGGTAGTGGCGCCTTCATTTGGATTTGTACAGTCAACTGTATATAAGACCAGTGCAACTCAGGCAAGCATTACTGTTAATTTAAATGATAGTTATACAGATGCAACATGGAAAATTTATGATGATAACACTAGTGCCGGACAAACCAATGGAATCTCAGGCACTAATAACGGCAAAGTTCTTACATTAACAAATGCAACTGATGTTCCTGTAGGCAAATACCATATTTCAATGGTTATAAATGAGCAGGAGAGTCCAAGAGTTGAGCTAACTATAGCTTGGGCAGATGCTACAGTTAGTGTCGAAAATGGTATGACTGAATATGTACTTGAATGGGGAGATATGAACCCTCCAGTTAATTTAGTAATGCATAATAGCTGGACAGTTAGTGGGATTTCATACAAAACTGACTTTAATGGTAGCGAAACCACTATAGCCCCTGGTAATTATACAATTTCTCCAGATGGAACGACTGTGACATTTACTAATGCTCAAATAAAGGGCTTTTTAACCGA
>JAVXAG010000133.1:0-3518 GCA_036660615.1 Anaerovoracaceae bacterium | reverse complement strand
TTTTTTTCGGGCCTTAATTACAGCCGAAAGTGATAATGATTCTCATTATCAGTTTTGGAACGGTGGATTTGTAGCATTTCATCATTAATTGAGATAAATTTATGGTATAATATTCCCATCTAGAACGGCTTGACCGTTCCAGATGGGAATATTATACGTTGATTTTATGCACGGCAGACGCCATGTGGCGGATTATACCATAAATTAGATAAATTTATGGTATAATATAACCATACGGAGGAAGTAAGATGATAAATATTGGGTGCCACTTGTCAGTGGCCAAAGGTTATGAGAATATGGGCAAAGAAGCCATTTTTATAGGAGCCAACACATTTGCTTTTTTTACTAGAAATCCAAGAGGTGGAAAAGCAAAAGAAATAGATAGAGAAGATGCAAATAAATTGCTAAAGATAATGGAGGACAATCAGTTTGCAAAACTAGTTGCCCATGCGCCATATACTTTGAACCCTTGCTCAGGAGATAAAAAAGTAAAAGAATTTGCACATATGGTTATGATGGAAGATATGGAAAGAATGGAATATACACCGGGAAATTATTACAACTTTCATCCTGGAAGCCATGTGGGACAAGGGGCAGAAGCGGGAATACAAATGATTGCGGAGTTGCTGAATCAAGTTATAAAGCCAGAACAGACGACAACAATTTTGCTTGAAACAATGTCTGGAAAAGGCAGTGAAATAGGAAGCAAATTCGAGGAAATTGCTCAAATAATTGACAAAGTTCAAATAAAAGAAAAAATAGGGGTTTGCCTAGACACTTGCCATATAAGTGACGGTGGTTATGATATAATAAACGATATAGATGGAGTGCTAGACGAGTTTGATAGAATTGTCGGATTGGAAAAATTAAAAGCACTACATATAAACGATAGCTTGAATCCAGTGGGCGCTCACAAAGATAGACACGCAAAGATTGGTGAGGGCTATTTGGGAGTAAACACTATTGTGAATATACTATGTAATCCAAGGCTTCGCGGGCTTCCATGCATATTGGAAACACCACAGGAAGACCTTATAGGATATAAAAAAGAAATAGAAATGTTAAGGGAGGCGACATTATAATGGTAAAGGATATTCTAGTAATTAATCCGGGTTCAACTAGCACAAAGATTGCAGTTTTTAGAGATGGCACAGAGGAGTTTGAGGAAAATATTTCCCACGATCCAAATGAGCTTTTGCCATTTGCCTATGTAGCAGATCAAATGGATTATCGAAGAGATATTATAAAAGAAGTTTTGACCAAGAGAAATTATGATATCAAAGGTTTAAGTGCAGTAGTTGGAAGAGGTGGAATGATTATTGAACTTAAAGGTGGAGGGTACAGAGTAACCCCAAAACTTTGCAAAAAAATGGCAAGTGATGAACTTCCACAGCACGCATCCAGCCTAGGCGCATTACTTGCATATAGCATCGCTGAACCATTAGGAGTACCGTCATACATTTACGACTCAACAATGGGCTGCGAAATATCCGACGTGGCGAAAATTACAGGAATGGCCGAAGTTGAAAAATACGGTTGCTGTCATGTTTTAAACTCAAGAGCGCAGGCAATGAAATACGCAGAGTCCATAGGCAAAAAATATGAAGATACAAATTTGATTGTATGTCACATGGGCGGAGGAGTTACGGCCAACGCACAGAAAGATGGCAAAATTATTGATACAGCCACATACGATGATGGTCCAATGGCACCAGAAAGAAGCGGAGGCGTTCCACTTATACTGTTCAAACAACTTTGTTTTGATGGGAAACATACAGAAAAAGACATAGATGAGCTTATCAGCGGAAAAGGTGGGTTGTATTCCTATCTTGGAACAACCAACTGCATAAAAATAGAGCAGCGCATAGCAGACGGTGATAAAAAGGCCGCACTAGTTTATGAAGCAATGGCATACCAAATCGCCAAATCAATCGCAGATATGTCAGTTGCCCTAAAAGGCAAGGTGGATGCAATTATTTTGACCGGAGGCGTTGCAAACTCAAAGTTGCTAACAGGTATGATAAGAGAATATGCGGGGCATATAGGCAAAATAGTAATAATGGCAGGCGAAAGTGAGATGGAAGCATTAGCCGGTGGTGCATTAAGAATGTTACAAGGCAAAGAAATTGCCAGAGAATACTAAACACAATATTTAATTAATTGGTCAAATGCATTGACTTTATTTGGCAAAAAAGAGTATAATAATCGTAGGAATGTCGATAATTGTAAAGAAAAGGGAAGAGGTGTTCATATGGCAATAATGTCCGGCTTTACTAATGCAGTAAAGGAATTCACAAATATAAATGACGAAGCAGCAGAAAATGTTTTTGATGTAAATCACGACGAAAAAAGTACCAATAGTAACAAAAGTGATTATGTTAAACCGATGCATATGTCTCAAGAGAAAAAACAAAATATAATAAAAAAAGATATTGCACCATCCTTTGAAGGTAATAAAATAACTAAGACTATGGTTATTACTGGAAAAATCGAAAGCAAAGACTCAATAAAAATAGTTGGGAAGTTGTATGGAGATGTTGTAACAGACGCAAATGTCATAGTTGATGGAATAGTAAAAGGTAATATCAAAGGAACGGACTTGTCAATTACAGGCAAGGTACAAGGTAATGTTAAAGGAAGAGGGACAGTATCCGTAGAGACAGAGGCAGCGATAATGGGTGATATTTCTGGAGAGTATGTTAACATTGGCGGCAAAGTAAAAGGCAATATTAAAGCTTCTGAGTCAACGTCACTATTTCGTGAAGCATGGGTTGATGGCAATATAGAAACAAAGATTATTGCATCAGACGCAGGCTCTAGAATAAAAGGCAACGTATTGACTCGCAATAATGGCGAAACAGAGGTTAACATAGAAAAAGTATTTAGTATTGGAGATTAATTATGGAAAAACAAATAGAACCGCTAAAGGTGATTAAAATAGAAGATAATCCAATTCAAGACACTCCTGTTGAAGAAGTTGTAGTCGAAGTAGTGAAAGAAGAAGAAACTGCTCAAAAAGAAGAAACTGCAAAAAAGGTTGAATCAGAAAAGGTTGACGTTTATGCCAAACCAGATTCAAACCAGCTTGAAGAAGCTGACCCTGTTGTAGACGAACTTGGTGCAATTTCAAAAGCGACCAAAGTAATCGGCAATATTAAAACATCAGGTCACTTGGAAATTTATGGAGAAGTCGAAGGCGATATTGCGACCAAAGGTAATATTTTAATCAATGGTAAGGTGCGTGGTCAAATAAGCTGTGCGAATCTGAAGTTGGTTGGAGGACAATTAACCTCTACTGTCAGCGCAAAGAATGGAATAACTATTTCAGAAGATAGCACTGTTGAGGGAAATATTTACTGCAAGAGAATTGTCATTGAGGGAAAAATCAAAGGCGATGTCCAATCGGAAGAGGAACTAGATGTTCGTACTTCAGCAGTTATCACAGGCAATCTAAAAGCAAGAGCTATTGGAATTGAAGCTGGAGCAAAAGTAGATGGAACTGTAACTATGTTATAATA
>JAVXAG010000132.1:0-3714 GCA_036660615.1 Anaerovoracaceae bacterium | reverse complement strand
ATAGTAATACGCGTTAGTGCGCAATACTTACAAATGAAATTAAAGTTCACAATGAGTATAACCCAAATAGCCCCTTTTGGCAAGTATTTTTTCATATTTTTGGTTTTTTTAGTGGTATAAAATTGCCAAAACACTGCAGTTTTTTTACCGCATAGATTGATACTTGTACATTAATTGGCGGTTTGTGGATAGTTTCCCACATGTACCCTTCCTTCATTTGTAGCAATTATACCATATATATGTTAGCTTTCCAAGTTTATTATGAAAAAAAATATTAATATTTCTTAAGGGCTATATACACTTATCCTAGTGTTTATGCGACTATAGGTGTTTTTCTGCCATAAAAATTGGTAAATTAATAATAGTACTACATTTTGTTCCTCTATTATTCCCTTCACATGACTATTGTTTGCCTTGCTTACAGCCCTTTTCTTCAGAAAACCATTCCCATATCCCAGTACTTTTGCCTAGAGAAATCTATTGCTTTTAATCAAAACAATAAAAAACATCTCTCATTAAAAAAAATGTGCCAACTATGTCAAAAAGGTTCTAAATCTTAGTACCGGATATAATATTGCTTTTTACCCCCTAATTAACTATAGTTTACCTTTGTACATATAGTAGAAGCAAAAGAACCGTAGCCACCAACATAAAATGCAAGCAGTACAGTCCTTTTAAATCTCTATAATTTTTTACTTTTAATAAACGAAGTCTGGGTTACATCATTCCGCCCATTCCGCCGCCCATTCCGCCGCCCATTGGTGGCATTTGTCCGCCGTCTTCTTTTATATCAACAATTCCTGCTTCTGTAGTAAGCAACATTGCCGATGCACTAGCTGCATTTTGAAGCGCTGATCTTGTAACCTTTGCTGGGTCAACAATTCCTGCTTCAATCATATCTACATATTCTTCTGTTGCTGCATTAAAACCAATTCCTGCTTTTCTGTTCTTAACTTCAGAAATTACAACACTGCCTTCAAATCCAGCATTTTCTGCAATCTGTCTAACTGGTTCTTCCAAAGCTCTCATTATAATTCTGCCACCAGTCTTTTGGTCGCCTTCAAGAGTCTCAACAAATTTTGCTACTGCTGCGATTGTACTAGCAAGGGCAACTCCGCCACCTGCAACAATACCCTCTTCAACTGCAGCCTTTGTTGCATTAAGAGCATCTTCTATTCTTAGCTTTCTTTCCTTTAACTCAGTTTCTGTAGCTGCACCAACTTTGATTACTGCAACTCCACCAGACAACTTAGCAAGTCTTTCCTGCAATTTTTCTTTATCAAAATCCGATTCTGTTTCATCAATTTGCTTTTTAAGTGAACCAATTCTGTTTTGAATTTCTTCTGATTCGCCCATTCCATTGACGATTACTGTGATTTCTTTATTGATTTTAACAGTTCCTGCTTGACCTAGCATGTCAAGAGTAGCTTCTTTAATATCATATCCAACTTCTTCGCTGATTACTGTTCCGCCAGTAAGTACCGCAATATCTTCCATCATTGCTTTTCTTCTGTCGCCAAATCCTGGTGCTTTTACTGCAACAACGTCAATTGTTCCTCTTAGCTTGTTAACTACTAATGTAGCAAGTGCTTCGCCTTCAACATCTTCTGCTATAATAAGAAGTCTTCTGCCTTGTTTCATAATTTGCTCTAACAAAGGAACTAAATCTGCAATATTGCTGATTTTCTTATCTGTTAACAAAATATATGGGTTATCCATAACAGCTTCCATTTTTTCTGTGTCGCTTACCATATATGCTGACAAGTAGCCTCTATCAAATTGCATACCCTCAACTACATCTAATGTTGTTCCAAGTGACTTTGATTCTTCTACTGTAATAACGCCATCTTTGCCTACTTTTTCCATAGCTTCTGCAATAAGCAATCCTATATTGTCATCTGCTGCTGAAATTGATGCAACTTGTGCAATGCTTTCTTTTGTTTCAACTTTCTTTGACAAAACTTTGATTTTCTCTACTGCTGTTTCAACTGCGCCCTGAATACCTCTTTTTAGTTCCATTGGGTTTGCTCCCGCTGCAACATTCTTGAATCCTTCTCTAATAATTGTTTGTGCAAGTATTGTTGCTGTTGTTGTTCCATCGCCTGCGATGTCATTTGTCTTTGTAGCAACTTCTTTTACTAATTGTGCACCCATATTTTCTACTGGATCTTCAAGCTCGATTTCTCTCGCAATTGTTACTCCATCATTTGTAATTAGTGGTGAACCAAATGTTTTGCTAATCAAAACGTTTCTTCCCTTTGGCCCTAATGTAATTTTTACTGTATCAGCAAGTTTATCAACTCCTGCCAATAATTTTCTTCTGGCGTCCTCGCCATAATATAAATCTTTTGCCATTTCTATATACCTCCCTTGATTACTCTACGATTGCCAAAATATCACTTTGGCTCATGATTGTATATTCTTCGCCTGCAAATTTAATTTCTGTGCCGGCATACTTTGAGAAAACAACTTTGTCTCCTGCGGATAGTTCCATTTTCTCATCTGCTGTTCCAGGTCCAACTGCAACAACCTCAGCCATTTGTGGTTGTTCTTTTGCTGAACTAGTAAGAATAAGTCCACCCTGTGTCTTTTCTACTGCTTCGACTTTTTTAATTACTACTCTACTCCCAAGTGGTTTAATTCCAAAACTCATTTTTCTACCTCCTAATATATATTATTTTTATTCTTATGTAATATTTTGTTAGCACTCTATCTTGTTGAGTGCCAAACATCTCTTTTATTGTAATAGCTACGCTTTACAATGTCAATATGTTTTGTGTGATTTTTTCGTTTTTTTTATTTATTTTTTTTAATGGGTAATGCTGGCTGCCCTGATCTCTTTCTATAAAAAATGCGGCATCAAAAACTGATCTATTATTCTATTAATGTCCGGACTGTTACAATTCCCAAACTGATCGTCTACTGTAACAATTAAATTCTTCCCCAGCTGCAAACCGTTTGAATGGTAAAATAGCAGTTTCTCAGTATTCTTCTCTGCATATCGTTGGTCGTCTAACAACCCAAAATGCTCCCAATAAAACATCTCGCCTATTGGCGTTTTGGTAATGAAGTCCAAATAATAAAACCCATTGTTTATATTCCTAACTGGAAACATTTCATCGTGGTGATAAGGAATCCCCCTAACATACAGTGCATTAGCAATTATTACTTCTGATTTTGATCCAACCAAATCTCCTTTTAATGTTTCGTGAATATTGAACCTACTAGTATCTACTCTCTTTTGATATGGCTCATACTCCCATTCCTCATTTCGACTTTTGATTGAACTCTCCACGCTTCGCCTAAACCTCTCTGGCAAAATCAACTGCAAATTCTCTTCATCAATGCTACTATATCCCTTCAAAAACTTCTGTTGCTTTTCTATATTCTTTTCAAGTTGATACACAATCTTACTACTCAGCTGTTTCTGCGACAACTTTGCGATTAAGTCAACGTTGCCATCTATGCACTTTTCAGTAACGTCATATCTACCATCTACAATCTTTGTTGCCCTACGAAAATAACTGATTTTCCCATTTCTTTTTCGTTCTACAAGGCTTCCCTTGGGCGCCTTTGTCAAAAATCGCTTATGCTGCTTAATAATCGTTTTCTGTTCTCTCATTTGATTTTCCAATATCTCTTTTGTATGATCAATCATCTCTCATTTCCCCCCTTTAATGTTTTTCACTAATATTCATAACTACAGAACTATCG
>JAVXAG010000131.1:0-3744 GCA_036660615.1 Anaerovoracaceae bacterium | reverse complement strand
TTTCGTTTTTTTGTTGTCAAAAAGACAACATTTTTTTCACTTTATGACAACATTTATTTGCGGACGGACAAATCCTTCCTATTGAAAATTAGATGTTGGCAAAAGCTGGCAGTAGCCTTGCACCAGATCCACTGATTGCAAGGCTTATGCCTCTTTATCGAGTTGGCACATTCTTTGCCAAGCCAACTCCACCTTTTGCCTTCCGATTTCTAGCGGTCTTTTACAATTCTTTTCACACTCTAAGCATTCTGTACCCGACACCAACATGCGTTTGAATGTATTTAGGCGATGCGGGATCATTTTCTATTTTTTTCCTAAGAGTTGCCATAAAAACTCTCAGCGATGCAACGTCATTGTCCCACGCACTGCCCCAGATTTCACGCGTGATGAAAGTGTGAGTAAGCACTTTGCCAGTATTTTTGGCAAGTAGACAGAGCAATTTGTATTCAATCGGAGTCAAGTGAAGTTCGTCACCTTCCATAAATACACAACCAGCAGCATAATCAATTTTTAGGTCGCCATTGATAAATATTGTATCTTCACCGCCTACAACAGAAGCAGTGTAGTTTAGACGTCTAAACGTAACCCTAAGACGAGCAAGGAGTTCATCAACAGAAAAAGGTTTTGTCAAATAGTCGTCGGCGCCTGCGTCGAGAGCATCAATTTTATCATTGTCCTCACTCCTTGCACTGATGACAATAATTGGTACTTTTGACCACGACCTGATTTTGCGTATAATGTCTATTCCGTCAATGTCTGGCAAACCCAGATCTAGCAAGACAACCTCAGGGTTGTGGGAGATTGCCTCAAGTATGGCAGCTTCGCCGTTGGCTACTGCGTGATATTTGTAGTCGTGAGTTTCAAGAGTAGTCGCAATAAGATTTCTAACTGCTGTGTCATCTTCCACAACCAAAATTAACGGTTTATTCATGTAATATTACCTCCTCCGCTGGCAATGTAAACTCAAAGCACGTACCTTGAGGTATATTGTCTTTTACAATAATAGCTCCATCATGAGCTGCAATAATGGATTTGCATAGAGCCAATCCCAGTCCTAGGCTCCTTCTGCTGTCTACAATTTCCGTTGTTGCCGTATAGAACATATCAAAAATTCTTGCCTTTGACTCGTCAGAAATTCCCCCACCATTGTCAGAAACCTTGACAACCACCATGCCATCTTTTTTAGATGTGTCAATGACAATCTCCGATTCAGGTGGAGTGTACTTGATCGCATTGTCAACCAAATTTATTACCACTTGAACAATTAGCCTTGCATCCATCTTTGCCATAATGAAATCGTCAGTTTGCCTTACAGTAATTTTATGCTCCACACTTCTCCTGTTAATATGATGAAGTGCCTCAGCAATAATTTCTTCCATTAATTCCGCCGTCATTTTTAGATGCATTGAGCCATCTTCTATTCTTGTTACAGATAACAAATTTTCAACCAAGTTTATAAGCCATAGAGAATCGTCATAAATGTCTTCGTATAATACCTTTCGTTTTTCCTTGTCTATTGAATCTTCGCTAGAAAGCAAAATTCCTGCATTTCCAGAGATTGATGTAAGTGGCGTTCTCAAATCATGGGAAATTGAACGTAGCAGGTTTGCTCTTAGTTGCTCATTCTTTGCCAAAATAGCAGCTTCCTCACGAGATTCCCAAACGTGTTCGATTTCAAGTGCCAATCCACATTCACCCAAGATAGAAAGAACGATGCTATCCTCAAAGGAGTCAAAAGGTTCCTCGTAGAAAGCTATTCCAACTACTCCGTATACGATTTCATTTACCCTAATTGCAAGATACAAACACTTTGCACTGCTAAGAGTATCTGTAGTTGCACCAGCGTGCTTATTGTTTTTAAATACCCAAGTAGCAACAGCTCTTTCATTTTCACTTATACAACTGTCTTTAAATTCTGCCTGACCACCTTGAAA
Organism: Anaerovoracaceae bacterium; assembly: GCA_036660615.1. Taxonomy (GTDB): domain Bacteria; phylum Bacillota; class Clostridia; order Peptostreptococcales; family Anaerovoracaceae; genus JAVXAG01. The sequence goes on along the minus strand of JAVXAG010000131.1, from coordinate 1,810 downwards.
TACATAAGGTTTTCCTAGATCATCATCTTCAACAAGGTAAACTATTATATCCCTGCCAACTAGCTTGGTTAACTGATTCGCTGCAATGGTAATTATTTCCTTTTTATTAGTAGCCTTTTGCAATAACTGGTTAGTTTCCAACAAAAGTTTTGTTCTATATGCCGTCCTTGCAGATTGCTTTGCATTCTGATTTATTCTAACCGCCAGTGTGCTTGTGATAAAAGCCGAAACGAACATAATAAAAAACGTAAATGGATATCCACTGTCATACGCATTAAATGAGAAACGTGGATCAGTAAAGCAAAAATTAAATGTCAAAACACTGATAATCGATGAACTCAAACTGTACACCCTGTGCGTAGTTATAATCGCTGTTACTAAAACACTCAGAATGTATATTGTAATAATATTCGCCTCACTGAAACCTAAAAATGAAAAGGCATATCCTATGGCTGTTGCCATTGCCAGCAATCCAACACTTTTTAGAACATCTGAAAATACAAACTTAAACTGGGATTGCCTTATTTTTTCAGGCTTGTACTCCTCGGTGTATTTATCCGGAATAATATATACGTCAATATTTGGTGCAACAGCAGTGATTTGTTCAGTCAATGAAGTCTTACCAAAAATACGTCTTTTCTTAGCCTTATTTCTTCCAATTACTATTTTTGAAACTCCCGACAGTCTGGCAAATTCACCAATTTGAAATGCCACATCCTCGCCATATACGGTTTCGATTTTGGCTCCAAGTTGCCTTGCTAGCGCAATATTGCTCTGCAATTTCTTTTTGTTTTCCGAACTCATTATGTCAAAAGCGGGTGTCTCCACAAATAGGGCAGTGAATGCCCCTTTGAATGCGTTTGCCATTCTTGCCGCAGTACGAATTATCTTTGCATTTGTCGGTGCCGAAGAAAGACACACCAAAATATGTTCATCAGTAAAGTAAGAACTACCCTGAGCAATCCTTTTTTTCTCCGATATAATATTCACTCTGTCTGCGCAACGTCTTAAAGCTATTTCACGAAGTGCTACTAAGTTTTCTATGCTAAAAAAGTTCCCCAGTGCTTCTTTAGTTTGCGCCTCTTTATATATTTTCCCTGCCTTTAATCTCTCAATCAGTTCTTCTGGTTCTATGTCAATCAATTCCACTTGGTCAGCATCATCAAAAATTTTATCTGGAATTCTTTCCCTTACCATAATTCCAGTAATCGCAGCCACCATATCATTTAAACTTTCAATATGTTGTACGTTTACTGTAGTATAAACATCGACGCCCGCCTTTAATAATTCCAATATATCTTGGTACCGTTTTTCATGACGGCAACCTTGACCATTGGTGTGAGCCAACTCATCAATTAATATCAATTCTGGCTTTCTTTTCATAGCTCCATCTAAGTCAAATTCATTTAATTTTATACCTTTGTGTTCTATGGAAAGACTGGATATTGATTCCAACCCCTGAACTAGTTCCATTGTTTCTGGTCTTGTATGGGGTTCCACATATCCTATGACAACATCAACTCCTCTGCTTTTGACAACATGTGCTGCATCTAACATTGCATAAGTTTTACCAACTCCAGCTGCATATCCAAAAAAGATTTTTAGACGCCCATAATTTCCATTGGCGTCCTCTTCTTCTTTTATTCTTTTTAGTAATATGTCCGGATCTATTCTGTTATCACCCATTTTTTCACCTCATATTCAAGTTTTCAATTTAATTATAACATCAACAGGTTAAAAATCGTATTAACGTTATTGCCACAGTATTAAGATTGTATAAAGATATATAAAAAAGTAGCTGCTTCTGGCA
>JAVXAG010000130.1:0-3876 GCA_036660615.1 Anaerovoracaceae bacterium | reverse complement strand
GGATTATCTTTATCGCAATGCAGTGGAAATAATACTAGGTGATGACTTAGTTTATCTCCCATCAGTGACTTCAATGCCGCTATCTGGCAAAGTGTCCCTACAAATTCAGTCCTTTGATTTGACTTTAGACTCCTCTTGGTTTCTCTATAAACTGCTGCCATATCACGATTATAAAATTCTTCTTTATACTCAAAGAAATCTTCAAACTCCGGCAATTCTACTGGATTATATATTGGACAAAACAATTTACACGCATTGCATTTTTGACATCCATTTTCGTTTACCACTGGATATTTTGTCCCGTCTTCATTCTTTTCCATCTTTATGCAAGTGTATTTACAACCTACAACACACGCTTCACATCCATTACAATTTTTTACAGTATCCGTTATTTGCATTTTCTCTTACTCCTTATTTTCAATTTTCTCCGCCAGTTCAGACAAGTATTCCCAACGTTGAAGTTTTTCATCTAATTGGTTTTCAATCTTTTGCTTTTCTTCAGTCAGTTGGTTTAGCTTAGTAAAATCTCTGGCATTTTTACTAATTTCTTCTTCGATTTGTTCAAGTTTATCTTCGATTTTCTGTATATCTTCTTCGATATTATCAAATTCTCGTTGCTCATTGTATGAGAATTTTAGTTTCTTGGGTTTGTTTCGATTAACACTATTGTCCACTTTGGGTTGTGGTTTTTCCTTAGACTCTATTTCTTTTCTCATCAACATTCTTTCCTCATAGTCGCTGTATCCTCCAATATAGTGGGCTATCTGCCCGGATTCCTCAAAGGCAAAAGTTCTGAATACAACTCTATCCAAAAAATATCTATCATGTGAAACGACTATTACCGCTCCGTTGAAGTAGTCCAAGTAATCCTCTAAGATAGTCAAGGTTTCTATATCCAAATCGTTAGTCGGTTCGTCAAGAATCAAAACATTTGGTGCCATCATCAAAATGCTGAGAAGATATAATCTTCTTTTTTCTCCACCTGATAAACGTCCAATTTCCACTGAATGTGTTTGTGGAGTAAACAAAAATTTCTCTAGCATTTGCGATGCCGAAAAACTCCCCTCAGTAGTTGTCACATTGTCCGAAATCTCGGAAATGTATTTAATAACTCTCTTGCTTGGATCAAGGACTTCATTTTCTTGGGAAAAATATCCGATTTTTACTGTTTTTCCTTTATCTATATGACCGCCATCTGGTTCAACTTCTCCCATAATAATCTTTAAAAGTGTTGATTTTCCGCACCCATTTGGCCCAATTATTCCAATTCTATCATTTCTAAGAACTATATAGTTAAAATCCTCAATAAGTTTTTTATCTCCATATGCCTTACTGATATGGTTTATTTCAACTATCTTCTTACCTAGCCTTGATGTAACCGTATTGATTTCTAAATTTGTATCATCTATAACCAGCTTGTTTTCTTCAAGCTCTTTGAACCTGTCAATACGCCCTTTAGCCTTTGTGGTTCTTGCCTTTGCCCCTCTTTTGATCCACTCAAGTTCTTTCTTGTATATAGCCTGTCTTTTTCTTTCTGTTGCAAAGGTTATTTCTTCTCTTGCTGCTTTGGTCTCTACATAATAGTTATAATTTCCATCATAATTATAAAGCTTTCCATTTGCAATTTCTACAATTCTATTAGTTATACGGTCAAGAAAATATCTATCATGGGTTACCATAAAGACTGCACCTTTGTAACTAATCAAGAAATCTTCCAGCCACTTAATAACATCGTTATCCATATGGTTTGTAGGTTCATCTAATACAAGCAAATTCGTATCCGCCACTAGTAGTGCTGCCATGGCAACACGTTTGCACTGCCCACCTGATAGATGTCCCATCTTTTGGTTGAAATCCAAAATACCAAGCTTTGTCAGCATGGTTTTGCACTGGTATTCGTGAAATTCTGTACCTGCATTTTTTAGGTATTGTGATGCTTGTTCCAAAACCGTTAAATCTTTGTCGTACTTTGGATTCTGTGACAAGTACCCCATCTTTAGGTTTCGTGACCGAAGTATGTTTCCACCTTCGGCCTCAATATCTCCTGCAACTATTTTTAGTAGTGTTGATTTTCCTGTTCCATTAACACCAATTAGTCCTATTTTATCACCCTCATTAATGCTCATATCTATGTTTTCTAAGAGTGTCTTTTCTGTATAACTTTTTTTGATTTTCTCTACTGTCAAAAGTACCATAATTGTCCTTCCATTTAGCTTGTCATTTATTTAAAAGTAAGAAGTTCCGAAGAAGTTTTACGTTTTGGTGCTTCTGGCGTGGTTACTGGATATCCAATTGCGATAAATGCCGCAATTTGTTGACCTTCTGGTATTCCAACTATGTCAGCAACTTTCGCTTCGTCAAAAATCCCCATTATAACTGTTCCTAAACCTTTTTCGTGTGCTGCCAAACAAAATGTTTGACTTGCGATTCCTGCATCAAAGTTTTCCCATCTATCTTCTTTTGATGTTGTTGGTGTGCCATCTTTTTCATATCCCGATCTGCCATTGACTACTGTTACCACAACTAGTGCTGCCGCATTTTTTATAGTTTTTGTATTATATGAAAATCCTAATACGCACTCATCTGCAATTTTATCTGTTATCGCTTTATCCTCGATGGCGATATATCTTGTCGTCTGTGTATTCTTCCAAGAAGGTGCAAAAGCTGCAATATCAACAATTTCCTCCATCACTTGGTGTGGCACTGGTTTGTCCATAAATTGCCTGATACTTCTTCTTCCTTTTATTGCTTCGATTAATTCCATTATGTGTCCTCCTCTTATTTTATATTACTTCTATCTTAACACATCTTGGCGCTTACTACCAATAGAAAAAACATACCTTTTCACACCTCTAACAAGTTCAATCCTCACCCGATAATGCCAAATAGAAAAGCCGCAGGTCCCCTATGGCAGCCTACGGCAATTCTTAAATGTTAGTGTATATTTTTTTTAAGTTTTCTTAAATTAACTCCTAATAGTGCTAACAATGCAACTACGAAAGTCATTCCCCACATAACAATTGGATTATTGTCAGATGTTTGAACTATATTGTCATTATCTATTGTATCTGTTGGATCTGTTGGTTCTACTGGATCAGTTGGATCTGTTGGTTGCTCTGGTTCGCTTGGATCAACTGGCTGCGCTGTGACTATGATGTTTGTTATTCTAATTTGTGGTTCTAAGCTCGAATAAGATATATTTGCAATATTATTATCCACTTTTATTTGATCAATGCCGATTGATTTTGGATCCGTAATCGGATTCCCTAATTTATCTGTTTCCGCTACATAATAGGTTTCTCCAATGTTGATCAAACTTCCACTCTTTGCATAGGTAAATGTTACTTTGGCTGTCGATTGATTTTTCATTTCTATTGCTTTGATTTCTGAAACTCTGTTTTTTAACTCCCTCTCACTGAACAATGCTGTATAGAATACTTTGTCTGTAGCAAATGGCTTGCCATCTTTTAACAAATCCTTTACCACTGTTATTGAACCGTACTGTGGTATGATTATCGGTGAATCGCCTACAAATGAATTGGTAATTGTAACGCTATCACTTAAATGATTCTCTTTTATTTCTACTTTTTGAGTGGAGTATGCAATGGATTGTGCTCCGATATTTTCTTTCGTAATTACATTTCCATCTTTGTCTGTTTCTGCTATATAATATATTCCTTTTGGTAAATTTGCATAAGATACTGCTGTAGATTGGCTGTTAATGATGCTTAATTTTTGAGTAGGATTGACTTCGAATTTTGTTATGAATTTTTCATCTTGGAAAAGTGTTACGTAGAAATCTTGATTTATAGTTTTGCTGCCGCTTAATATTTTGATGTCCTTTGTTATTTTGATTGTGCCTGTTGGGTCAACTGG
>JAVXAG010000129.1:0-4000 GCA_036660615.1 Anaerovoracaceae bacterium | reverse complement strand
TTCATGGTTGCGGGGTCAGGACTTGAACCTGAGGCCTCCGGGTTATGAGCCCGACGAGCTACCAACTGCTCTACCCCGCGATATTAAATTGTTTTATGGGCAACTTATTTATTATAACACAGATATAACATCTTATGTTGATTAATTTGATTTATTCCTAAAATTTCTTTTAAGTCAAAAAAAAATTGGTGCCGGAGACCGGGGTCGAACCGGTACGATCGGTAAGGATCGCAGGATTTTAAGTCCTGTGCGTCTGCCAATTCCGCCACTCCGGCACAATTTGGCTCCAAGGGTGGGGCTCGAACCCACAGCCTATCGGTTAACAGCCGAGTGCTCCACCATTGAGCTACCTTGGAATACCATTCATCAGTATGAAATTGGTGTATTTCTTAACTGACGACAATGATTATTATACAGCAAATCACACCAGTTTGTCAACATCTATCTCATCTTTTTTTAATAAAAAACGCATTTTTTTTTAAGCTCAAAATCCAATGACATAACAACATATTTCAGCATTGAAATTTCAAAGATTATTACACTTCTGTTAATTAACCTTTGAGTTCAGTTCCTGCTGCAACTTGTCTTTTTCAATATTTTCTTTGATTACTTGTATTTTATTAGTATACTTTTCCACCTTTTCATTGTCACCTGCTACTTGATATATTTCAACTAAATTTTCCATTGTGTCAATGTTACTTGGGCTATACTGCAAAACCTTAGTTAAATATTCAATCGCTTCATCACTGTGACCAAGTTCCTTGTGTGCAATGCCAAGATAGTACCATAGAGGCCACCAATCCGAAAAAACACCTTCCATATACGGCGATAACTTTTCAATACCTTCATTATACTTCCCACTTAAAACCAAATTATACCCTTTTTCAATTTCAATAGGATCATCAAGTACATCTAGCCTGCCTTGAATTTCTCTTTTCAATTCCTCATCAGTAGCCAGCTCCATAAACGAGTCCCATGTTAATTTTGCTTTTATATACAATCCCAAGTTCAAGTATCCGTAACCCAAGAAATAAAAACCCATGTCAAAATCAGGTTTTACCATTGTAAGTTCTTCAAACACCTCAATAGATTCAGCCTTGTATCTGGCAACATAACTTTCTTCCTCGCCAATTTCGTAAGAATCCTTGCATGCCCTACCATAACAATAAAGTGCATCCGTTGAATCTGGATCCAGCATTAGCGCCGCCCTAAAGTTTATACATGCGCAATCATAATCCCTTGCAGCCGCAGCCTCCACTCCTTCATTTATCAAACTCAAAGTGAAATTCTTATCAAAAGTTCTCAATATATAGTCTATATAGTTTTGGCTGTACTCAAAAGCAGGATCACATCCCATTATAAATGCCATGTTCCTTGCAATTGCCAAAGTGTTCAAACTTGTCATTTCAGTCTTTTTTATTGGAATTGGTACGTCTTTTAATATGTCCAAAACACCGGCCTTTTCAAGGTAATTCTCCGATAATTCGTCAAATACATATTCTTTTAGGTGTGGAACCAAATATCCGCACACTTTGTCTTCTCTGTCTTGTAATTTCATCTTCTACTCCTATTTATTGGATTTCCCATCCTTTTTTGTTAAACTTTTTTACTGCATCAAAATTCATAGTTTCCTCAAGATCCTGACTGAGCAATTCTGTTGCCATGTCCAAAAGGCCATCAACCTTGATTTCATCTTCCCTTGACTCTATAAATTTTCTCATTATCCTATACAAATCCTCTTTCTTATGGGATTTATGTTGAAATCCATGGCTATAAAAGAAGTCTGCTAATTGTTCATAGAAATTAAACGGTGTCTTGGCAACAGCAGGTTCAACAAAAGATAATGTCTTCCCAAAACCGCCTTTATTGTAGTATAAATCCAAAACCGTTTCAATCATTTTTAATTTTATCATTTCCACAGAAGTCATATAATTGCTAGAAATTATTTCATATGGAGCTTTTGTCCTAAATACATAACCATGTTCCATAGCTTCGTCCCTTATCTTTGTACCTTTTAATAGTTTCAAAAATCCCAACTGCAAATTGTCAGCTTTAAGCTGATATATTACATTAAATGACTTGCCAAAAGAGACATAGTCCTCATATGGAAGTCCTGCAATCAAATCCACATGAATGTGACTGTTTCTCAAATTTAAAAGTTTTGTTACATTGCTTAGAATCGGTGTAATGCTTTCACTTCGATTTACTGCTTTTAAGGCCACAGGGTTTGCACTTTGAATCCCTATTTCAAACTGGAACAAATCTTTCCTTGCCTTGCCTAATAAATCCAATGTCTTTTCATCCAAAAGCTCGCCACAAATTTCAAAGTGGAAATTTGTAGTACCGTTGTCATTATCTATCAAATATTTCCAAATCGAATATGCCCTCTCTCTGTCAAAGTTAAAAGTTCTATCGATAAACTTTACCTGCTTTACTTCTTTGAATATAAAATATCCCAAATCTCGCCTAACTCGTTCCAACGGAAGAGCCTTAATTGTTTTATCTATTGACGATAGGCAATAGCTACATCTATATGGACAGCCTCTGGAAGCCTCGTAGTAAAGAACTTTGTCTGTTTCGCAGTCAAGTGCCTCATAAGGAAATGGTACTTTTTCAAAATCCGGAGTTTCCCCTTGTGGGTTCACTGTGATTTCACCATCTTTCCTAAAAACCATACCTCCAACACTTGAGAAGTCATCGTCTTCAAGGACGATATTCTTGCAAAATTGAAAAAAAGGATATTCTCCTTCTCCTCGTAGCAAATAATCAATAGCAGGGTTTTCTTCCATAAAAGTCACACTGTCATAGCTAACTTCTGGCCCTCCTACTAATATCTTAACCTCTGGCTTAGCCTTTTTTAGATTTTCACATATGATTTTTATTTTTTCTATATTCCAAATATAGCAGGAAAAGCAAACTATATCATAGTTTGCCCTAACCAATTCTGTATAGATGTAATTGTCTTCATTATTTATAGTAAATTCCTTTAGTTCTACATTGCAACCCGATTGGGCTACTACTCCATAAAGATATTTAAGCGCCAAATTGGAGTGTATATATTTGGAATTAAGTGTAGTCAATAAAATTTTCATATTTTAATTTTTCCTTATAACATTCTAAATCTTTCATCCTTCAAAAGACCAGTATCTTCCATTGCTCTTTCTAATTGGTTCATCATTCGTGGCTTGTCAAAAGGCAAGTTTCCTCTAAGTGAAACGTAATTTGATGCGTGATTGCTTCTAAATACGCATAGTTTTCCTGGGTTTGCATGTTTAAGCAAAAGGTATGTTTCTGCAACTACTTCTTCTGCCGACAAAAGCTGTATTTCACCACTTTTTATTTTTTGATACATTGGGGCTGCAGGTTCAACCATAAGCGTTAAAAGTCCAACGTATGAAGCATTCATTTTGCTTATCATTTTGCCTGTTTCAATTGCATGTTCTTCCCAGTCTGCTTTGCCTGCAATTCCAGAAATGAATGTCACTGATGCTTTGATTCCGGAGTCTTCTATTTTGTGAACCGCTTCGATAAGCTGCTCACCAGTAACTCCCTTGTTTATTGCCTTGAGAACCTTCTCACTGCCCGATTCAGCGCCTAAGTATATCATTCCAACACCATTGGTCGCCAGCTCTTTTAGTTCCTCTGGAGTCTTCCTAAGAACATCTTTTGCTGAACCATATACGCTAACTCTTTCACATTCTGGAAACAGTTCTTTTATCTTATTCAAAATAACCATAAGTTTATTGTTGGCAAGGCACAACGCATCTCCATCGCAAAGAAAAATCTTCTCCACATTGCGATATGTCTTTCTTGCCATTTCCAAATCTTCAATGACTTGACTTATTTCTCTCACCCTGAATTTTTTATCCTTAAACATACTACAAAAAGTACATCCATTGTGAGAACATCCAATAGTCACCTGAATCAATAAACTGTATGCCTCACTAGGAGGTCTAAATATATTACCTTCATATCTCATTTTTTGTTTTCCTTAAACCTA
>JAVXAG010000128.1:0-4157 GCA_036660615.1 Anaerovoracaceae bacterium | reverse complement strand
CAACGTAAAAAAGAGCAGTGCAAAACTGCTCTTTAAGCTACATTTTAATTCATCTTAAGCTTCAACTGCAACTATTTCCTTACCGTCGTAGTAATTGCAATTAGGGCATACTCTATGCGGAAGCTTTGGCTCGTGACATTGAGGACAAATTGAAAGTCCTGGTAATGATTTCTTCATATTAGGAGCTCTTCTGCTGTCTCTTTTTGCTTTAGATGTTCTTCTCTTTGGAACTGCCATTGTCTACACCTCCTTGTGCTATTTTTATATTATAATTTAATAATTCTCGTCAACTGCTTTATTATATACTTATATAATACTACTTGTCAACAATTATTTTAACTCATTAACAATACTCAATGTATCTCTAGCGATCATTAATTCTTCGTTAGTTGGAATTAGCAATACCTTTACTCTTGAATCGTCAGTTGATATTACAGTTTCTTTACCTCTAACTTTGTTCTTTACAAGGTCAAGCTTTATTCCAAGATTGCCAAGTTCATTACAAATTACATCTCTCATTGCAATATCATTTTCTCCAACGCCTGCTGTAAACACAATTGCGTCAACACCATTCATCTCAGCGATATATGCACCGATGTAGAATCTAACCTTGTGAGCAAATACTTTTAGTGCAAGTGCTGCTCTTTCGTTGCCATCTGCAACAGCAATTTCCAAGTCTCTAAAGTCACTAGAAACGCCAGAAATTCCAAGAACCCCTGATTTCTTATTTAAGATTTCATTTGCAGCGCCCTGAGGTAGGTTTTCTTTTTCTCTTATAAAAGTAACAATTGCAGGGTCAATATCTCCTGAACGAGTACCCATTACAAGTCCCTCAAGAGGTGTAAAGCCCATAGATGTATCAATACATTTTCCTCTCTTGATTGCGGAAACTGACGCACCATTACCTAAATGGCAAGTGATTAGTTTTAAATCATTAAGATTAACATTTAAAATTTGAGCGGCTCTTTGAGCTACATATTTATGCGATGTTCCATGGAAACCATATCTTCTTACGCCATACTTTTCATAGTATTCGTAAGGTAGTGCGTATATATATGCTTCTGGTGGCATTGTCTGATGGAAAGCTGTATCAAATACTCCAACCATTGGTGTATTTGGCATTAACTCTTTGCAAGCCTCGATACCAAATAGGTTAGGTGGATTATGGAGAGGTGCTAGTTCTGTACAATCTTCAAGAGCTTTTATTACATCTGGTGTAATAAGAACTGATGATGAATATTTTTCGCCAGCATGTACAACTCTATGACCTACTGCACCGATTTCATCCATTGATTTAACCACGCCATGTGCAGGGTCTTGGATTGCTTTCAAAACCTGATCGATTGCTTCTTTGTGATCCTTCATTGGCACTTCAATTACAACCTTATCAATTCCTGATTTTTCATGTTTAATAATAGAACCTTCGTTACCGATTCTTTCTACCAAACCTTTGCATAGTAACACTTCGTTTGTCATATCAAGAACTTGATATTTTAACGAAGAACTGCCACAATTGATTACTAAAATTTTCATTATATGTCCTCCAATTTATATTATTACCTATGTTTCAACTCTAATAGTATATACATTTGTTGCCTATTTTTCAACCCCTTTAACCAAATTCACATAAGGTTTTATCACATAATCAGAATTTTCGTATAGGCTCTTATCACATAAAATATTATATATATCACTAGCCATAATGTCATAACCTATGGTTTTCACCATTTGTTCGCCATTGTTAAATTTTTTACAATTGATATCTTTGTTTATATTAGTTATTATAGGCAAAGTTTGACTCTCATTTTTCTTTATTTCCTTTAAAAAAGTTGCACCCTTTTGGTCAAGCGCCAGCACTCTAATATAACTTTGGCTTTCCCTTAATGTTTCTTCCGTAATTCCAAGAAGCACATGTGTAAGCAACCTAGAAACTCGTGTGTAAGTGTACGCTTTGGATTTTACTCTGCCTATGAGTTCTTCTCTGGTTTTACAATATCTTATTTCATTCTTTAATTTATTTCCAAGACCTTCTCCTGCCGAAAATATACTTTCTAAATACTCACCACTACTCTGAAGTATTTTTGCTGCAACCAAATCAAAATATCTTTGTTCGATCATTTGCAAATTAGAATCGGATTGTTTAGATAACTGCTCCCTAATTTTTGTCGCAGTTTGGTGATATCCGTCGCCAACTCTTTTTATGGTAATCGGTGTCATTTTATTTATATTTTTTAGGTATTCAATTGCCAAAATATTGTTAGGTTTGTCCAAAGTTTCAAGTTCCTTCTCAGTCAAAAACTCCTTCGCTGATTTTTGTCTGGCTATTGGATATGAACATCCTTCTTTTATATATTCTTGCACCTTCCGGTGAATCAAATCGTCTTTTTCTTTTAAAACCTTTGCAACACTGGTCAGATCAGTCAAGCTGCCACTTTCACTGCCAAAAGAGAGGAAATCTATAGCACCAAAACCTTCTAGCACTTCTACTCCACCTTTTGCAAAGTATTCTGCACTGTTACAGGCATAAATTGTTGGGATTTCTACTACAAGATTTACTCCTTCGCAAACTGCCATCTTTGCTCTTGTCCACTTATCGTAAACTGCTGGCATTCCCCGTTGCACAAAATCACCACTAATTGCGGCCACCACAACATCAGCCCCGATGATTTCTCTGGACTGCTCTATCTGATATTTATGCCCACTATGAAATGGGTTGTATTCCGCTATAATTCCTATACTTTTCATATGTATATCATAACACAAAACTGCCGATTGAGAAAGCAAGTATTGCCGCAATTATTCCTTGTGACATTTTCATTTTTAATAAATCTATCATTTTTACATTACAGTCTTTTAGCATGCTCATTGATTGACCAAGAACGGACATTCCACCAAAAGTAACCATAAATGCAGCAATAACTGTTTTGGATAGCAGGGAGTCACTACAATATATAAGGCTATTACACCCTACGGTCATCTCTAAGAACCCTTTTGCCAGTGCTTCTATCTCTGGACTACCTATCATAGAAAGTACCCCCGAAAACTGCAATAAATCTGTAGTTATCATAAAAACAATAATATATGCTAAAATGATTGCCATTGACTTAAAACTGTCTAAGATTGCTTCTGTAAAAATATTGTAGTAATCATTTTTTATTGGAACGGTTACTTTTTTCATATTGTCTATATTATTGTCCTTATCTTTGTAAAATACACTGTTTGCCATAGCACTTAAATAATGGCTGACTGCTAATATAAGTCCACATTTATATGAACCTAAAAATTCAATACCAACAGTCCCAATAATAAACGCTGGCCCAGTTACCATAGAATAGCTTAAAATCTCCATGCATTTTTTACTATCAATTATTTTCTCTCTGCAATAGTCGCCTGCAATCCTTGCCCCCATTGGATAACCTGATAAAATACCCATTACGAATGGATATACTTTTGGCGATATTCTATTGACTGCTCCTGTTCCTTTTAAAAAGTTTGAGAATATAAAGAAGGGTAACAGCATAGGAACTATCCCATTTAACCACAGTAAAATAGCACCTTTTGATGCAGTTGCAGTTATGGTAGGAAATACCACCATTATTCCGCAAAAAGCCATTGCGCCTATTATTACCATTTTTCTCTTTTCAAAAAAATTAAAACCCATATTAGATAATATGCTATCTAATACAGGTTTATGAAAATTAAAATCAGGTTTGCTTATTAAAGAGCCATCTCTTCATAGCTAGGTTTAGAATGGTAAATTGCTTTTATCTTCACAGGAAAGCTTGTATTCAATAATTGCCATATATATTCCTACACCAATACCTATTCCGAAGAATATATAAAATAACGGCTTCATAAGCAGATAATACCCTATTTCCTTTGATACTATAATCATCACTGCTACAGATATTAAAATAGTAATGATTAAATATAAAGCAAAAAACTTAATGCCCTTTACTCCAAAGAAAAATTTATGACTAGGTTTCCCCTTCTGATCTGCTATAATTTTTTTCTCATTACCAAATAATTTCATCAAAACAAATACCACAATAGCAGTAATAATTGTACAACCCCATAAAAACTTGTCATAGGAAGACGTTAATACCCAAAGTTCAATATTACTCATAGTTACCTTTTCCTTTCATAATCCTTCAAAT
>JAVXAG010000127.1:0-4202 GCA_036660615.1 Anaerovoracaceae bacterium | reverse complement strand
AAAGTAGTAGCAAAATAACATAACATATTAAATTACTCGCAGAGTGAATAAATCATTTTGTGAGTAATTTTTTTATCCTCCATACAATCTCATTGCATCTTGTATGGGGTAGTGGTATACTCAACACAACACAGAGCATTTATACATGTATGTAAAATAATCAAGGGGGTGTATCAGTATGAGTGAATCTTCCATAATGCAACTGTTGGCTATGCTGACATTTATATGTGCTTCTATTGATGTTGCTGCTATAATTTATAGAATAGTAAAGAAAAGAATGGAAAAGAACAGAAAATCGATATAATCAATGTATAGGGTTATATTGAAAACATTTAAAGGGGGAAATTATGATGAAAGCCAATAGTACTGGAAGGATATCCCATAAAGAGAATGGGTGGATATGGAGTTATTGTATAATGTATGTAGGAATTGGAGTTGCCATCGGAGTAATTTCAAAGCTACTTTTGTTAAGCAATCAGGATTTGTCAAATTCCTATAATATAGGAGTCTATGTTATTGAGATAATTCTGGGATTGATGGTGGGAGGTTTTGTAGCTTACAATTTACTGTCAAATAATTCCACAAAGAAGTTCAGCCCAATTAGATTTGTTTTGGGAATTATAATTCCAATTTTGATGATTATAGCGCCATTGGTGTATTTATTTACTTCCAATTCTCAATTCATTGTATTGAAAAATATAGAAATAATAGTAATTATAGGTGGCATATTACTAGGTAGTGAAGTATTTAGAGAAATAAAGAACAGAAAATATTCTATTTGACACCACCAAAATACAAAAATAATAAAAATAGTTTCTAATTAGTCTTAGGAGCTATTTTTTTTACCAAAAGTTCAAATTAAATTTGTTAACGCAAATAAAAAAGTGTTATAATATATAAATAGTAACAAATGAAGGAGGCTAGAGTATGAAAATATCATCAGATAAAAGCGTTTTTAATTTCAGCTGCGATAATAAACCTGTAGCAAAAGTTGAAAATGGCGCAGAAGTAGTCATTGAAACAAAGGATTGCTTTTCAAATCAGCTTAGAAAACCAGAAGATACTATGGACTTCCTAGACTGGGATGCAACAAATCCCACAACAGGGCCAGTGTATGTTGAGGGAGCTAAAGTTGGTGATATTCTAAAAGTAGAAATCAAGAAGATTGTACTTAATGAAAAAGGCACTATCGTTTCAGGGGAAGGCTTTGGAACTTTAGGGCATTTGCTAAAAGGCAGTCATACCCAAATTATACCGGTGGAAAATGGTTTTGCAAAGTTTATAAACGGCATTGAGATACGGATAAAACCAATGATTGGGGTTATTGGCGTTGCACCGAAATCAGGTACAGTGAACAATGGAACACCAGGAAAACATGGCGGGAATATGGACAATACCATGGTTGGAGAAGGTGCTACACTATATTTTAACGTTGAAGTCGACGGCGGACTTTTTGCTTTAGGCGATTTGCATGCAGTAATGGGCGATGGAGAGATAGGGGTTTCCGGTCTTGAGATACCTGCGGAAGTAACAGTCAAACTAAGCGTAATAAAAAATAAAAAAGTTGAGTTTCCAATGCTTGAGAACCAAGGTGTCTGGTCGGTAATTGCAAGCGAAAATACAGTTGATCGTGCAGCGGAAACAGCAACGGAATGTATGTTTAACTTTCTAAAAGAAAGAATGGAAATGGCAGAGCCTGAGATTGTAATGCTTATGAGCATGGTAGGTAATTTGGAATTTTGCCAGATAGTAGATCCACTGAAAACTGTAAGGTTTGTAATGCCAAAACAGTTTATTGGAGATATTTCCATATAAAACCTTTTGAGAAAGTGATTAATTTATTAAAGTTTTACATGTTAAGCGGAATGGAGGCACAACATGAAAGAAATGGAAAAAGTAGTATACAGATTTTCTAAGGACAACGAACCATGCGAAAAAGCACAACCAGGAGAACTTTTGCTTTTTAAGACAATGGACTGTTTTTCTAATAGAATAACTTCTGAGGAAATCAGAATGTGTGATTTAAGTTACAATTACGAGATGGCTAATCCGGCAACAGGCCCAGTATATGTAGAAGGTGCAAAGCCTGGGGACATTTTGGTAGTTGATATTCTGGACATCAAAGTAGCTGAGGAAGGCACTATCTGCACTTCTGACGACTGTGGCCCTCTTTGCGACGATGCAGAGCATAGAACTCGCAAGGTAAAAATCAAAGATGGATTTGCCAATTTTAAGGGAGTAGAATTCCCAATTGATCCTATGATTGGTGTAATTGGAACAGCCCCTGATGGCGATGATGTTATTGACGGATATCCTGGAGCTCATGGCGGCAACATGGACAGCAAACTAATAAAAAAAGGAGCAAAAGTATATTTCCCAGTTAGAGTAGATGGCGCACTGTTACAAATGGGAGACGTTCATGCAACTATGGGTGATGGAGAGTTATGTGGAACGGGAATAGAAATTCCTGCGGAAATTCTAGTTAAGATTTCTTTGATTAAGAACGTAAAATTAGAATGGCCTGTAACGGAAACTTTTGACAAATGGTATGTAAATGCCTGTGCAGATGAATATCCTGATGCTGTAAAGTTTGCTTCCAAAGAAATGCAGAGACTTATTATGAATGTGACTGGTTGGGATAAGACGGATACGTATATGTATATGTCAGTCCAATGCGATGTGGAAATCAACCAAGCATGCAAACCATGTGAAGTGCCTCTTATCGTAAGAATGGGAGCACCAAAATTATCACAGTTTGAACCTTTGATTAAATAGAATATAGAAAGAATGGAGACGTAATTTTTTATGAAAGACGGAAAGAAAGAACAAGGGACGGTTGAGCAGTTTGGTTACAAGCAAGAGCTTAAACGTACAATGTCCCTAAGAGACGTGGTATTATATGGTGTACTATTTATGGTAATCATAGCACCACAATCAATTTTTGGAGAAATTCAATTGGCAAGTGGCGGAATGACGCCGTTGGTATACATAGTAGGATTTGTGGCTATTAGTTTTACGGCTATGAGCTATATGAGAATGAGTAATAGATTCCCAATTGCAGGATCGGTATACGCATATGTTCAAAGGGGTATCCACCCACATGTTGGATTTATTGCAGGCTGGTTAATTCTATTGGACTATATCTTTGTACCATCGCTTCTTTATGTTATGGTAGCAAACTGGGGTGTAACTTTGATTCCAGGAAGCCCATGGTATGTATGGATTTTGGTATTTGTTTTGTTCAACACTGTAGTAAACATCAGAGGAATGGAAATGACCAAGGGTGTTGACTGGATAATGTTTGTTATGGAAGTAGCTATTCTTCTAGCCTTCTTATATCTTGGATTCAAGTTTGTCCTAAATGGTGGAGGTGCTGGTGAAATATCTCTTGCGCCTATTTATCAACCAGGAAAAGTAGATGCTCACTTTATTGCATCGGCATGTTCGATTGCGTGTCTATCATTCTTAGGATTTGACGGAATGAGTACTTTGGCTGAGGAAACTATTCAACCGGAGAAGAATATAGGAAAGGGTATAATTATTGCTCTTTGTGCTATTGTCGGTGTATTTGTATTGCAGACTTATGTTGCAGCGCTTATTCTTCCAGACTGGCAAAATACTGATGCAGCTATGGGATTCTTTGATGCTGCTAGAATAGCTGGCGGTGTTGGATTTGAAAAAGCATTGTTGGTTGTAAACATTATTGCTATAGGTGTAGCCAACATCATGGCTGCTCAAACAGCTACTGCACGTATGTTGTATGGAATGGGTAGAGATGGTGTTATTCCAAGGGTATTTGGAAAGGTTCATCCTAAATATCAAACTCCTTTTGTAGGTGCTTTGGCAGTTGGCGGAATATCATGTGTTATTCCACTACTTTTATCAATGACGCAGTTGGTAAGATTAGTTAACTTCGGCGCTTTGGCATCATTTATTCTACTAAACATTGCTGTATTCTACTTCTTCTTTGTCAAAGAAAAAAGGAGAAAAACATTTGGCGATTATGTAAAGTATTTAATATGTCCACTACTTGGAACGCTAATTTTGATCTATGTATTTACTGGATTTGACAAGATGACTTACGTTGTAGGTATTATCTGGCTTATCATAGGAATTATAATTGGTGCAATCAAATCAAAAGGATACAAAGAAGTACCTGAAGCTTTTAAACACTTGGAAGTATAAAAAAATAATACAATTTA
>JAVXAG010000126.1:0-4288 GCA_036660615.1 Anaerovoracaceae bacterium | reverse complement strand
TATAACTTTGTTTTAGATGTTTATCTTTCACATTTGTATGCGTCGAACTCGTCAGTGATTTCTTTTTCTGGCGCTTTGGTCAAAAGGCTTACCACAACAATAGTAATACATGCTAGAACGAAAGCTGGCAACAATTCGTAGATGTTCCACACGCCACCCATTGGCCTTATAACGTACTTCCAAAGGAAGATGACTATTGCCCCAACCAACATACCCGCAATGGCACCTTGCTTGTTTGAGCGCTTCCAGAACAATGCTGCGAGAACCACTGGCCCAAAAGTAGCGCCAAAACCTGCCCAAGCAAAAGAAACAATCTCAAATACAGAACTATCTGGGTTTGATGCGAAAACAACAGCAAGAGCAGACACACATAAAACCGTAGCCCTAGCAATAAACATAGACTTTTTGTCACTCATATTTATTCCGAAAAAGTCACCGAATAAGTTTTGCGAAACACTTGACGAAGCCGCCAAAAGTTGGGAATCAGAGGTAGACATAGTCGCTGCTAGAATTCCGGCTAGAATTACACCAGCCAAAAGCGCCGCAAGTACACCATGAGTGCTGATCAAACTGGATATTTCAACAATAATAGTTTCAGATGCAGAGCCTTCCAAATTGGCGATAGCCCCAACCTTTGTCATAGCGTTTCCGACAATCCCTATAAAGATTGCAATGCCAAGAGAAATTATTACCCAAGTAGTCGCAATTCTTCTAGAAGTTTTCAACTTTTGTTTATCTTCAATAGCCATAAATCTAAGCAAAACATGAGGCATACCAAAGTATCCAAGTCCCCAAGCCAGCGTGGAAATTTTTGATAACAGCCCATAATCAGAAGCCGTTCCACCAGTCACATCGTAAGAGGCATTCATAGTAAAATAACCAGGCATGGATTTTGCGTTTTCAATCACTGCATCAAAACCACCGGATACATTTATACCGAAGCCAAGAACTACAATCAAAGCAACAGTCATAATAACGCTTTGCATAAGATCTGTGGTGCTTGCCGCAAGAAACCCACCCAAAGTGGTGTAACCTACAATAACCAAAGCGCTTATTACCATTGCCCAGAAATAGTCAATTCCAAATATGCTGCTAAACAATTTGCCACAAGCCGCAAAACCAGAAGCCGTATATGGAATGAAAAATACGATAATTATGATTGCAGCGATACAGTTCAAAATATTTCTTTTGTCATGGTAGCGCTTTGAAAAGAAATCAGGAATTGTAATGGCATTTATATTGTGCGAATACGTTCGTATCCTCTTTGCTACAATTAACCAGTTTACATAGGTGCCTATGGCAAGACCAATAGCAGTCCATGTGGCATCAGCCATACCAGCAAGATAAGCAACACCGGGCAAACCCATCAAAAGCCAGCCACTCATATCAGAAGCCTCAGCGCTCATAGCTGTTACAATGGGTCCGAGTTTTCTTCCGCCCAAATAAAAATCGCCTACGTTCTCATTCTTCTTAGCATAATATATGCCAACTCCAAGGACAAGAATCAAGTAAGCAGTAATAGAAATCATAATGCAAATTTGTGATGTTGTCATTTTCTTACTCTCCTTATGTTTTTTAGTATGAGGTAATTATAACACAACAAAAAATAGACTGAAACACAGAATAAGGTATGAACTAATATCCATACCTTTATATATTTTTATTAAATTAACGTTGAGATTTAAACGAAATAGGACAAGACTAAAGTACAGACTAAATATTAGAATAAAAATGAATGAAAAATAAAACTATTTCTTTTTATATATTTCCAAAACCATAGGTAGAATATTTGAAGAGTATTGAGCCAAAGAGTAGTCGCCATTACAAAGACACCAGTCGTACATAAGACCTCTTTCGATAACAGCATAGGCTTTGACGATTTCGTTAATAGACAAATCCTCACGAAGCTCACCGTTTTGTTGCCCCTCGCGCAAAATTTGTCTGGTCAGTTTATAGTACGTTCTGTCTTGGTCAAGAAGATGCCTGTCACCCTTGGTAATCAGCTGCGAGGAAAAAAGTCTGGCAAGCAGATCTACTGAAATGCTGTTCTCAATCATCAAGAAAAGCTGGTGATTCAAATAGATTAATTTTTCTATGGCAGTTGACTCTGAGTCAAGAGTATCTTTTAGTTCATCATATTTCTCATCAAACAAAAAGGATAGGGAACTGAGCAACGAATCTTTCCCTTCAAAATAGTGGTAGAAAGAACCTTTTGAGGTACCAGATTCTTCGACAATTTCATCTACAGTTGTATTTTCGTAGCCTTGGTCGTAAAAGAGTTTCCAAGCAGCTGAAATAATCTTTCCTTTTGTGTTTCTTGTTTTTTTCTTAGCCATATAACTTTTATCCTTTCAAATAAAATGGTACAATAATAAGGTAAGTATACCACAAAAAGGGAATAGGAGTACACTATGAAAACAAAAAAAGGAGTGGCTAATTTTTTGGAAAGCCACGCAAAGGAACAACCTATATCTTTTCATATGCCGGGGCACAAAGGTGCAGCCATATATCGCAAAAATGGATATGGGGATTTTCTCGACAAAATAATGGACTGCGACGTCACTGAAATTCAAGGGGCAGACAATCTTTTCCAAACCGAGGGAATAATCCTTGAAACTATGGAAAAATATAAAAATCTTTATGATGTGACAGCTTCATACCTTTTGATAAATGGAAGTAGCGGAGGCTTAATCGCAGCAATTATGGCTACTGTTCCAGAAGGCAAAAAAATCGTTATGGCGAGAAACAGTCATAAGTCTATTTTTAATGCGCTAAATCTAGCCAAAATTCAACCGGTGTATGCCTATCCGGAACTTACTGATTTTGGTATTTTGGGGCAAATCACTCCAACCGAAATTGCCTCTTGCCTTGATCAAAATCCCAATGCGGAAGCTGTTATTTTGCCAAGCCCAAATTATTACGGTATTTGCAGCGACATAAAAGCCATAGCCAAAGAAGTCCACAGCAGGGGCAAAGTCCTAATCGTCGATCAAGCTCATGGCGCGCACCTAAAATTTTTTGATGAATATGTCTATGAACCAGCAGGCAAACCGTTGATGTCGGCGGAGAACCTAGGCGCTGATTTAATTATAAATAGTACCCACAAAACCCTTGCCAGTTTCACCCAAAGCGCAATTCTCAATGTAAATTCTGACCGCATCGACAAGTATTTGCTGGAGGACAAACTGCAATTAATGGAAAGCACCAGCCCTTCATATATTTTAATGGCAAGTCTGGACATCAATGCAGATTTAATTTCACAAAAGGGCAAAGCCCTAATTTTAGACTGGGAAAACAATTTGAACTATTTCTATAAGAAAGCTAAGGAAATAAAAGGTCTAAAGGTAATGAATGGCTCAAATCTTGACAACACCAAAATAAATTTAGATATGAGCGAACTAGGAATTGATGGCACTACTCTGGAAAAGCTATTAATAAAGGAAAACATTTTTGTAGAACTAGTCACAGGAAATATTGTAATGTGTATGACGGGCATTGGAAACACACATTCAGACTACGAAAAACTTCTAGTTGCATTAGAAAAAATCTCAACACACAGCACAGATTGTGCTTATAAAATAGAACACCATGAACATGACTCTGATGAAAATAAAAAGTACAATGCACTTCAACAATTGTCTAGCAAAAAACTGCAATTGAAATCAATCCCAAGAAAAAAGAAGTCAGTGCCAATAGATGAAGCTTTTGGAAAAGTCAGCGCAGCCTCAATCATTCCATATCCACCTGGAATTCCAATTATTTGCCCAGGCGAAGTAATGGATCAACAGGTTCTAGCTTATGTAAAAGAGCTGAGGCATCAAGGATACAAAGTTATGGGAATAAACGCTGAAGGAAAAGTCATAGTAGGAGAATAATTGTGCTTGTGAAGTGCAAAATGGTTACAAAGCATTCCGATATTTGCTTCAAAACCCGCTAATTCTTCCAGCAAAAAAATAATTTCTCGATTTGCTCACAGAATCGATCAAAAAGACGTCCCAGTGAGCAGATCTCATTTGCGGGTTTGCAAATGAATTCCAACTATGTCGATTTATTACAAAATATTGCAAATTATGGTTGCCAATTGCTCGGAATACAACAGAATTGAGTTGTGGATTGAAGCTTTCGCCGGTAGTTTTGACAATTAATCCCTTAAAACCCACTTCTATCTGGAAATCTGCTCACTGAGCCACTATTTTTTGCGATTCTGTGAGCAAATTCAATATTTATTTTTTTCGGGTACCTAATTACAGCGATAAGTGATAATGATTCTCATTATCACTTTTGGAAG
>JAVXAG010000125.1:2897-4355 GCA_036660615.1 Anaerovoracaceae bacterium | reverse complement strand
CAATTGATGCGCAGTTACTTTATAGGACACTTTACAACTTTTTTGAAAAGTAAGCTTGGCGCGTTTTGGCGAGTTTTTGAGCGAGAAGCCTGGCGCGTCTTGGCGAGTTTTTCAGCGAGAAGCCTGGTGCTTCTTGGTTCAGAGGCTGGACAGGAAGCCGGGCGCATCTTGGCGAGTTTTTCAGCGAGAAGCCTGGCGCATCTTGGTTCAGAGGCTGGACAGGAAGTTATTGAAAAACGATGTGCAAATTCTCCAAAACTGGCAATGAAAAGTGTAAAAACCCGCTAATTCTTCCAGCAAAAAAATAATTTCTTGATTTGCTCACAGAATTGACTTTTTTTCACTCTCAGTGAGCAGACTTACCCAGTTTATTACTTATTATGAAAATCATAACTGGGAGAAACACCCAAATAGTTCATATTGGATGGTTTGAACCATCTTTTTGTCTCATTTTTACCACATATTAACATATTATTGAAAAATCTGCTCACTGAGGCTCATTTTTTTGCGATTCTGTGAGCAAATTCGATTTTTATTTTTTTCGGCCTTTAATTACAGCGATAAGTGATAATGATTCTCATTATCAGTTTGTTTGTTACACGTTGGAAGACATTGATAATCATTAAAGTATGATAGTGGATCATTGGCACTGGAAAGGTTGCCTCTTGACAAAGATGACTGTTAAGAATATAATGAACGGTGTTCATTTAGGAAACTTTGATGAACATATAACATTTTATAAATTAGCCCACCCAATTGGTGGGTTTTAATATGAGCTTATGTGAACAATGTTCAGTTTGGCGAAGAAGGTTTAGAATATCGGGCAGAATTTGGAGGATTTTATGGGAAATATGAAAAAATGGAGATGGCTATTGGTGGAAAAAAAGACTTTGCTTGGAGTAGCCGGAACGGTTTGGCTTGTTGCAGGTTTTAATGTAGCTAGACTGGGAATAATGGGATATGGGGAGTTACCAGTGATTACATGGATTCAGATACTTCTATCGATAATTGTTTTTTGTGGGTTTGGTGGTATGTTTTACAAAATGTCAGGAAAACATTCAAAGCGAATTACAGGATATGATGAAGAGAAAAAGCCAATTTGGAGTTTTTTCGATGTTAAAGGATATTGCATTATGGCGTTTATGATGGGTGGAGGAATTTGGTTTCGTTCATCTGGTCTTGCGCCTACAGTATTTGTGGCAATATTTTATACGGGGCTTGGCTGTGCCTTGGCAGTTGCCGGCATAAAGTTTTGGGGGACTTTCTTTATGACAAAGGGGAGAAATAATCAGATTTTTGAAGAAGAAGCCTAATGGGTTGGTGCTGAGCGAGTGAAAATAACATATTGACAGACATCTATGTATGTGTTAACATATAGACAGTAATCAATGTGACGCGACATATGGACAGTAACAAATACGAGGTGGGAAAATGAACGAAATTAATATAGCTTTGATA
>JAVXAG010000125.1:0-2797 GCA_036660615.1 Anaerovoracaceae bacterium | reverse complement strand
TGGACAGTAACAAATACGAGGTGGGAAAATGAACGAAATTAATATAGCTTTGATATGCAAAGCTCTTGGCGATCCAAATCGTCTAAAAATCATAGAGTTGCTTTCTGACGGCGAAAAGTGTGGATGTAAACTGCTGGAAGCATTTGAAATAACGCAGCCAACATTATCGCACCATATGAAAATATTATGCGACTGTGGATTGGTTGTTTCTAGGAAAGAGGGCAAGTGGTCCCATTATTCCTTGTCTTGTGAAACCTTGCTGGGGTTTAAGAATTTCATTTCTGCATTGGAATGTTGCAAAGAGAGTGATTGCAAATGTCAATGATGTGGGGGTTTATACAGAATCAACTCCTTGGTATGAAGTGGCTAAATGAATTGATTGGACAATTGCTATCAGTTTGTGGAATTGATATAACCACACAAATTGGAGGGAGTTTGCAGTTTTTTCTATATGACACAGTCAAAATTTTCGTGTTGTTGTCAGTCCTGATATTTATAATAAGTTACATTCAAAGCTTTTTTCCACCAGAAAGAACCAAAAAGATACTGGGCAGATTTAGAGGAATATGGGCAAACTTTTTGGCTACGCTACTGGGAACTGTTACGCCATTTTGCTCATGCTCATCAATACCATTGTTTATGGGATTTACTAGCGCAGGGCTTCCAGTTGGGGTTACTTTTAGCTTTTTGATTTCATCGCCATTAGTTGATCTTGGTTCCCTTGTTTTGCTGACAAGTATATTTGGCTTTAAAATTGCGATGGCTTATGTCATTGTAGGTCTGATTTTGGCTACGACTGGTGGCACTTTGATTGAGAAGTTAAAGATGGAAAAATATGTGGAGAATTTTGTAAAAAATGCAGCGGGAATTAGTCTTGAGGAAACCGCTTTGACACAGAGGGAAAGAGCAATATATGCAAAAGAGCAGGTTCAGGCAACGGTGAAGAAAGTTTTTTGGTATGTGTTGGTGGGCGTTGGAATTGGGGCGCTAATACATAATTGGATTCCGACAGAGTGGATACAAACCGTCCTCGGTGAAGATAATCCATTTTCTGTACTAATCGCAACATTTGTGGGAATACCAATGTATGCGGATATCTTTGGAACAATTCCCATTGCGGAGGCATTGTACGCAAAAGGCGTGGGACTTGGAACAATTTTGTCATTTATGATGGGGGTTACAGCGCTTTCGTTACCGTCTATGATAATGATAAAAAAAGCGATAAAACCGCAGTTGCTGGCGCTGTTTATTGGTATAGTTACAGTTGGAATCATTATTATTGGTTATGTATTCAATGCATTTCAATTTATGTTTATTTAGGAAAGAGAGGACTTTATGGGTATATTTGGTAAGAAGAAAGAGTGTTGCTGTCAGGATAAAGAAGCAAACTTATCGGCAATAGACAATATGGTGCAAACAAAGGAAAGCCAACTGTTGGAGCCAACAATAAAAATTCTTGGTGGCGGATGTGCAAAGTGCAATCAGCTTGAAGAAAACACGCGGGATGCAATAAAAAGTATGGGGATAGATATAAAGGTTGTCCATATTAATGACTATACAGAAATTGCCAGCTATGGGGTTATGTCTACTCCTGCTTTGGTTTACGATAAAAAGGTGCTTTGCTATGGCAAAGTTCCAAAGACAGAGGAAATAGTTTCACTTTTGCAAAAGGAGGTATAGGTTTTGGAATGTAAAGAAGTTAAAGAATGCAGTTGTCCGAAAACAACTTGCCAAAATCATGGAAAATGTTGTGATTGTGTTATCAAACATAGGACAACAGATAGTCTGCCCTATTGTTTGTTTCCAGACAATAATGGTGATAAATCAAATCGAAATCACTACGAGGTGTTGAAAGAAAAATATAAGCTGTCAAAGTTGGGTTAATGCAACCTAACGATGACAGCTTTTTATGTACTAAATCTATATTTTATTGAGCTTTCCTTACGTGTCTTAGGGCTATGCAGACAATCGGTGTAATGACTGCAGCTACTAGTGCTTCTGGAATTCCGTTTGCACCAACAACACCTAATATTACACCAAGCACTGCATCAACTGGGATGCCTTGCACCGATGCATAAGCATTCTGGAAAATCAGGAATATTAATCCCATAACTAGAATTGTATTTGTAAATGCACCTACTGCGCCAGCCAGCGCCATGGAAAATGTTTGAAGTTTTGTCTTGTGATTTTTTGCTATAAATTGTATTAGGCTATAAACTGCCCAAGGTGTTATACCAACTAAAATACGTGGGACAAAACAAATTATTAGTGCCAAAGGACTGCCATGGTCAAGACCAGGTACAGGAATCAGTGGTGAAAATGCAAATGATAGGACGCTAGGTACCATAGTGTTTTTGATTAAACTAGCCAATCCAAACATTCCACCTAAAAATGCTCCCATTTTTGGGCCGAGTATAATGGCTCCGATAATAACTGGTACGTGCAAAATAGTTGCTTTGATTAGTGGTAAGTCGATTAGCCCAATAGGTGTAAAGGCTAAAATAAAGATAATTGTTGTGAACATTGCTAGTACAACCAAATCGTGGATGTGCTGGCTTTGTTTGCTTAAAGTTTGTGTTCTGTTCAAGGGTATATCCTCCTACTACCGTTCTCATTTTCGAGATACAGTGCTTCTTAAGTGTACCATTCTACCGTTATTACCAAGTAGTCTGCTGCCCCTTTTGGGTGAAGCGACTTGCGGTTGGTTGAATAGCCGTTGTTATTATACTAAATTTGGCAGAAAAACGCAATTGCAAAATACAATTAATTTAATATTTTTCTAAAGGAAGGATTTGTC
>JAVXAG010000124.1:0-4462 GCA_036660615.1 Anaerovoracaceae bacterium | reverse complement strand
CATCCAACTTAGTACCTTGGAATACTTGCGGCGCTACAATGTCCAAGTTCTTAGGAGTACCTCAATGGGGTGCTGGCGGATATGCTCCGTTTGCAATCTTATGTTGGTTGAACCCTCTAGTATCAATTTTCTACGGATTCACAGGAATCTCAATGGAAAAGACTACAGACGAGCAATATGCTAAGGTCTTAGAAGCTAGAGCAAAAGAAAAAGAAGAAGCTTTGAAATCATTAGAAGCTTAATACATAACAGAAATTTAATCACAAAAGCCGACAGGGTTAACTTGTCGGCTTTTGTATTGCATTTCAAAAGTTCGCTATGATGGATAGCTGGAAAATTCTATAATAACTCTCCATATTTTTTTATATACACCTTTTTCATTACTGTTGCCAGAGCCATATAGCATAGAATCATCCCAATAAGCCATGGAAAGTAGGAAACAGGAAGTGGAAACATTTCTAAACCTCTGCCGAATGGAGTATATGGAATTATTGTGCCAATTGTTATGGCTATGGTAGTTATACATAACACTGGAAGTGATGCACGACTTTGGATAAAGGGTATCTTTGGCGTACGAATCATGTGAATCACTAGAGTTTGTGACCACAGAGACTCTACAAACCATCCCGCATTAAACAATCCCATAAACAGTACATTGTCCACTCCTGCTGCACCATAATTGCCACCGCATACAGCGGGACATATGATAAAGAACATAATAACATAAGTCATGATGTCAAATACAGAGCTTGTTGGACCTATCCAGAGCATAAACTTGCCAATAGAGGAAGCATCCCACTTCCTTGGCTTTTTTAGGTACTCGCTGTCCATGTTATCCCAAGGAATAGAAATACAGGAAATGTCATAAATCAAGTTCAAAATCAATATTTGAATAGGCAACATAGGTAGGAATGGTAAAAATGCACTTGCCACCACTACCGAAAACATATTTCCAAAGTTGGAGCTTGCAGTCATTTTAATGTATTTGATGGTGTTACCAAAGGTTCTTCTGCCTTGGATTACGCCTTGCTCCAAAATCATCAAATCCTTTTCTAGCAGAATAATGTCAGCTGATTCTTTTGCAACGTCAACTGCGGTATCAACAGAGATGCCAACATCAGCTTCTTTCATAGCAGCAGCGTCATTTATGCCATCGCCCATGAAACCGACAGTATGTCCATTTTCCCTCAAGGCACATACAATACGTGTTTTTTGCTGTGGGGATAGCTTTGCGAATACATTAGTTTCTTCAACAACGACGCGCAGCCTTTGGTCGCTGATTTTTTCAATATCATCGCCAAGAAGAAGATTATCCACCTTCATACCGACTTGACGACAGATGCACCTAGTGACAGCATCGTTGTCACCAGTCAATACTTTGACAGCCACTCCATATTGGGCTAATGCCTTGATTGCCGACCTTGTAGTTTCTTTTGGAGGGTCAAGGAATGCTAGATATCCCATAAGTACCATTTCGGATTCGTCAGCAACAGAGAAAACACCAACGGTGGATGGATTTGTTTTTTGAGCTACAGCAATTACACGCATTCCATCAGCATTTAGCTTTCCCATGGTTTGGAGAATTTCAGTGCAAATGTCATTAGTTAGGGGTAGTATTTTTCCTTGGTATTCTACATAGGTACATATGGAAAGCATTTCCTCTACAGCACCTTTGGTAATAAGTTGGGTTTTCCCATCTTTATCAGCTACAACGACACTCATTCTACGTCGGTTAAAATCAAATGGAATTTCATCTACCTTGTGATATTTTTTACTAAGTTCCAACATTTCCTTTTCTTGCATATGACTTAAAATGGCAATATCCATAAGATTTTTCAAACCTGTCTGATGAAAACTATTTAGAAATCCATGACGTAGTACACGTTCATCTTCATTACCATGAATATCCAAATGGTACTCCAACACTACTTTATCTTGAGTTAATGTGCCTGTTTTATCCGTACAGAGAACGTCTATTGCCCCAAAGTTTTGGATAGAATTCAAATTTTTGACAACTGTCTTTTTCTTCGCCATGTTGACTGCGCCTTTTGCAAGGGTGGTTGTTACAATCATAGGTAGCATTTCAGGAGTAAGACCTACTGCAACTGAAAGAGCAAAAAGAAAGGCTTCTAACCAATCGCCTTTGGTAAAACCATTTATAAATAGAACCACAGGAGTCATGCACATCATAAAACGAATTAGTAGCCATGAAACCGAATTGACTCCTTTTTCAAAACTAGTTATAACTTTTTTGCCGGTTATAGATTGAGCCATTGAGCCGAATACAGTGCTATCGCCAATGGTGATGACAATGCAAATGGCTGAGCCACTAATGACATTACTACCCATAAAAGCAAGGTTGTTTTGACCAAGTGGACTGCCAGGATTCCCAGCGCATTCCCCTCCAAACTTTTCTAGAGGTTCACTTTCACCAGTCAATGAAGATTGGCTTACAAACAAATCTTTTGCCTGCAAAATACGTACGTCGGCAGGGATCATATCACCTGCAGCAAGATGTATGATATCTCCAACCACCACATCTTTTAGTGGAATTTCAATTTTCCCATCGGGTTCTCGTTGTACAGCTATGGTCGTTTTAACCATAGCACTGAGCTTTTCTGCAGCCTTGTTGGAACGTGTCTCTTGTACAAAGCGTAGGGTTCCACTTACAATTACCATGGTCATAACGATGATTACAGATGTTAAATCTCGATCTGCAGGGGCAACAATTACCACATCAGTAATGACTGAAATTATTGCTAATACAAACAGTACTGCAGTAAATGGATTAACAAAAGCGCAAATAATGCGCTTGAAAAGCGAATCGTTCTTTTGGTGTGTAATCTGATTTTCACCATACTGCTCCCTCATAATATCTACCATGTTGTTGTTATAGCCATTCCATGATGTATTATATTCTGATAGCAGTTTTTCGCCATCCAACATAGAAGCATCCAACAGCCTTTTGCTGTTTGTAGCCATGATTGTTTCTGTGTTTTTAATAGAGTTATTCTTCAAATTTTTTTTCTTCATAATCTTATCCTCCAATTTTCTCTGACAAATTTGCCAGTTCTTTCTAATGGAAGTAAGACATAAATTCAGGACAGAAGTATGCCTGTTAAACAAAACTTATTTTATAGGCAGAAGAATAGACCGCAGATTTTCTGTGGGTTTTTATTCTTCAGTTTACTTCGCCCGTCAGGATTTATGCCACTACTACTTCCTGCTTCCATTCTCCTCACCTCCTAATTTCTAAATATATTGTGTAAATTGAAAACCATAGGCAATAAAAAATCCCTCATCAAAGCATAAACAATGACGAGGGACAATTAAACCCATATAAATATAAAATTGCAATTAAAAAATAGTTACAAATTCACCACCGTTCAAGCTTTAGCTTCGCAGGGCGATGAAATTGCGTTATTCTATGCCTTGTTGTCGACATAAACTGTTAACCTTCTCATAGTGTCTCCACTACTCCGCGGTAGCAACCCGTATCCCTGCGGTAGCCTCACCTACCGAAATATTCAATTCTCAAGAATTTTACACTTTTGTTTTTAATTTGTCAACCCTTGAACAAAAATTTCTTTCATTGTATTTGCAAGAAGGTTTCTTGTCAAATGCTTGCTTTATATTTTATTCAGCGTAAAATGAGACTCATATACTAATAGTATATACATTATTATTAATTAGGGAGGCATATAGATGCATAGTTTTGGAGTTTCAGATGGATCAATAGTTTTTTTGGTAATTATTGTAGTGGTAGTCGTGGTTGCCGTAATGCTGGCAAGGAAAGCCAAGTCAAAGAAAAATGTCAAAGGAAAATCATTCTTCCAAAAGATGTATACAGAGAATAGGCCACAAACAAAGTATTATAGAAATTTGGCACATAAAGAAATGGATAATGCAATAAATGTGGCAAACGATGACAATGAAGTCACCCCATCATCGAGCCAAACAAAAGAGGATACAGATGAGAGTATAAAAGAAGTAAAGAAAAGGGCTCGGAAGGAGCTAATTATAGGAGCAATTGTTTTGGCTATCATAGTAGCGATGGCATACTATTTGATATCAGGAGCTATGAATTATTCAAATACAGATGCAGGTGGCACAAATAATGAACAACTAGTTTGAATCCATTAATTGTTTGGGAGATAGAAAGGCTGATATATCAACGGCATTGATAGTATAACAAGTTGTAAAAATCATAGAATGAAAAACCCTTATATAATGTAGGAAAAACTAATTTAAAAAAGATCCGGTTTGGTATTGACATATAAGCCGATTAATAGTATTATATTCAAGCTGTCTTAAACAGCGAGGGAGTATTACCACTCAGATAAATGCGAAACACAACATAAAGTATTTATTGAAAAGGTATTGACAAGTTACTTTAAAAGTAGTAACATAGATAAGCTGTCGCAAACAGCAAGGGAGTATTGCCACCCAGATAAATGCGAGA
>JAVXAG010000123.1:0-4596 GCA_036660615.1 Anaerovoracaceae bacterium | reverse complement strand
AAAAAAACACCACCAATCATATTATATTGATTGATGGTGCTCTTGGCTACTTTATTTGGTTGGTAATGTATTCCAATTATACTAAGAACTTTCGATATCTGTTTCCAAATCTTCCTCTTAAGAACTTTGTAAATGTCTCAACATCTTCAACGTCTTCTTTTCTAAATACTGAACCTTGAAGTTGGCTGAAATACAATATAAACAATTTCTTCGTCTCAATTACTCCATAAAAGTTTTCATATTTTAGACTGCTCTTAACTTTGTCTTCGTCTTTGCCTGTTTCTAAAACAAGGCCCTCTTTATAGAATTTGTATGTGCTTGGTTTCCCATAGAACTCTTTTCTAATTTTTTTAATTTTCCTAACGCCTTTACTCTGCACCCTGATTACCACTCCGCAAAGTAATACTAAGAATGCTCCCAAGAAAAAAATCAAGAAATCAAGTGGTGTATCTTTTCCTAATCTAATTCCAATAAATGCAGATATTGCCACTGCTGCCCCCATAAGTACAGGGACTGTAATTTTTTTCTTAAAAAATGCCGAAACATAAAGGAATTTTATATAGTCTTTCCTCTTTAATTCTGTTTCTACTACGAATTTTGGTTCTGCCATGAATCAATCTCTCCTTATAATTATTATAGTAATGTGCTTAAATATTTTAGAGTTCTAATCAACTGGCAAACATAACTGCTTTCGTTGTCATACCAGGAAACGACTCTTACTTCATATATTTTTGTGCCACATCTCTGTGCCAATGTCTGTGTTGCATCAAACAATGAGCCATACTCAATGCCGATTATATCGCTTGAAACTAGTTCTTCTTCTGTATATCCAAATGATTCACTAACAGCATTTTTCATTGCTTGGTTAATTCCCTCAGCTGTTACTGATTCTGTGTCGTCTTTTAGGGTGGCATCAAGAATTGTAATTGAACCACTAGGAACTGGCACTCTTTGGGCTGAACCTATTAGTTTCCCTGCAAGCTCTGGTATAACTAGTCCAATTGCCTTAGCTGCACCTGTGCTGTTTGGAACAATATTTATTGCCCCTGCTCTCGCACGACGGAAATCATTTTTTTTATGTGGGCCGTCCAAAATCATTTGGTCTCCCGTATACGCATGAATTGTGGTCATAAAACCAGTTCTTACTTCTCTATAGTCACTTAACGCCTTTGCCATTGGTGCTAAACAATTTGTTGTACAAGATGCTCCCGAAACTATATTATCTTCTTTTTTTAGTGTATGGTGATTTACCCCATATACAATAGTAGGAAGATCTGTTCCTGCCGGTGCTGAAATTAGAACCTTTTTGGCTCCAGAATCAATATGGGCTTGGGATTTTGCTTTTGTTGCAAAGAATCCTGTACACTCCAAGACAACATCAACATCAAGTTGCTTCCAAGGTAATTTTGATGGATCTGGCTCAGCAAAAACCCTTATTTTCTTGCCGTCCACTATAATGTATTGGTCGTCGTTATCTATTACATGTCCCTTGTAAGTGCCCTGAACGCTATCGTATTTCAATAAATATGCAAGCATTTCTGGCTTTGCAAGGTCATTAATGGCTACGACTTCAAAGTCCGGATTCTCAAACAGTTTTCTGAAAGAAAGTCTGCCTATTCTCCCAAATCCATTAATTGCAATTTTAATACTCATTTTGTCCTCCTTTTTAGGATACCTTAATAATGTATATATATTGTAGCACATTATTGGGTGTAAATACATTTGTTTTTGTTTTTTTGAGAAATTCGTTGTTTTTTTGGACTATTTGCGTTATACTACAAATACATAACTAATTCAACTTTTATGAGAATATAAAAGGGAGTAGCTGGCAATGATATTGCAGTACTTGCGTCAATACGATTATCTTAGATAATCCGCATTTACTTTAAATAGCGAGACTTTTAGGACGGCTTTTTATGCTATCTTAAAGGTCTTTTTTTATCTTAACTTTAAATTACAGGAGGAATATAAATGTATTACAACAAAGATGTAGCATCGGTTTTAGATGAATTCACATCATCGACTGATGGTCTTTCCGAAGAGCAGGTAACGCTTAATCGGGAAAAGTACGGAGAGAACAAGCTGTACGAGAAGAAAAAGAAAAGTATTATCACCATTTTTCTTGAACAATTCAAGGATCTACTGGTCGTAATTTTAATTATTGCTGCCATTATCTCTATGGCAACAGGAAGTGTAGAAAGTACAATTGTAATTATTGCCGTTTTGATATTAAATTCTATTCTCGGCACAGTACAATATGTAAAAGCGGAGAAATCTCTGGACAGTTTGAAAAGCTTGTCTGCGCCTATTGCAAAAGTAATTAGGGGCGGAAAGCAACTAGAAATTCTGGCGTCTGAACTTGTCGTAGGAGATATTATTAGGCTTGATGCTGGAGATGTAATTCCAGGCGACGGCCGTTTAATAGAAAGTTATTCTTTGAAGATTAATGAAAGTGCCCTTACTGGCGAATCAGAAGGGGTTGAGAAGAGCACTGCTCCATTACCTGACGGGGATATCGCTTTAGGTGATCAAGTGAATATGATTTTTGCCAGCTCTTTAGTTACTTATGGAAGAGGATTAGCCGTAGTAACTGCAGTTGGTGTAAGTAGTGAACTTGGTAAAATCGCCTCTCTTATTTCAAATACTGCCGAAAGAAAAACTCCACTTCAAGTTAGTATGGATAATTTTAGTAAGAAACTTTCATTTGGAATTATTGTTCTTTGCATCATTATTCTTGCACTAAACGTATATCGTGGAATGGCTCTACTTGATTCGCTACTATTTGCTGTAGCTCTTGCAGTTGCTGCAATACCAGAAGCGCTTTCATCGATTATTACAATTTCTCTTGCCATAGGTACTTCCAGAATGGCTGACCAAAATGCGATAATCAAACAGCTACGTGCCGTTGAAGGTCTTGGCTGTGTTTCAATTATCTGTTCTGACAAAACCGGAACACTTACACAAAACAGAATGACTGTTGAGGAAATTTCATGCAAACCTGGCGACGAACTAAAATTACAAGTAGCTGCGGTTTTATGTAATGATACTGTTCTTGCAGAAGGGGAAACAAAAGGCGATCCAACCGAAACTGCTTTGGTAGATTATTATATGAAAAACAATGACAATTACCACAAGGTTATGGATGCATTGCCACGACTTGCTGAATTGCCATTTGACTCAGATAGAAAGTTAATGAGCACTCTCCACAACATTAATGGGGAAAATATGTTGGTTACAAAAGGTGCTTTGGACGTAATTTTGGAAAGAACTGTTAATTTGTCTGATGAGGAAAAGGAAAAGATTAGACAACAAAACTTTGACTACTCTAACCAAGGTCTTCGTGTCCTTTCTTTTGCTGAGAAACACATGGGGACTCAAACTGATATCAGTATGGATGCTGAGTATGACTACGAATTTATCGGTTTGATGGCAATGATGGATCCTCCTCGTGAGGAATCTGCTCAGGCTGTTACCGATTGTATAAAGGCAGGAATCAAACCAATAATGATTACTGGCGACCACAAAATCACTGCTTCTGCCATTGCCCGAAAGATTGGTCTTTTAGTTGAAGGCGACAAGGCCATTACTGGTCCTGAACTTGATGCAATGAGTCAAGAAGAATTAATGAGTGAGCTTGCGCATATCAGTGTATATGCAAGGGTTTCTCCTGATAATAAAATTAGAATTGTACAAGCTTGGCAGAGTCTTGGTCACGTAGTTTCTATGACTGGTGACGGTGTAAATGATGCACCTGCTCTAAAGAATGCTGACATTGGTATTGCAATGGGTATCACTGGAACTGAGGTTGCCAAAGATGCGGCTTCTATGATTTTGACTGATGACAACTTTGCAACTATTATAAAATCTGTCCTAAATGGACGAAACATTTACGCTAATATCAAGAATGCAATCAAGTTCTTGTTATCTGGTAATGCCGCAGGAATCTTTGTTGTTCTGTATGCTTCTTTGGCTGCACTTCCAACACCGTTCACTGCCGTTCACTTACTATTTATCAACTTGATTACTGACAGTTTGCCTGCACTTGCTATAAGTATGGAACCGTCAAATCCAGCTTTAATAAAGGATAAGCCTCGTGCTAATGGTGAGTCAATTCTAACAAAACCTGTACTAATAGAAATAATATTACAGGGACTAGTAATTGGTGCAGCTACGACTACGGCTTTCTACATTGGACTACAAACCAGCCCATATGTAGCTATGACCATGGCTTTCGCTACTTTATGTATGGCAAGATTATGGCATGGTTTCAACTCTCGTGGCAATGAGTCAATTTTTAAGTTAGGTCTGTTATCAAATGTATACACTATTGGAGCTTTTGCCCTTGGAACTGCTCTATTGTTTGCAATACTACTTGTACCGTTCTTACAAAGAATGTTCAGCATTGCAATTTTAACTAGCACCCAAATTTACTGGATACTGATCTTGGCTTTTGCCCCAACTGTTATTATACAGATAGGCAAAGTTATACGAGATTTAATAAGAAAATAAACTAATCACTGAAAAAGCCATCCATTTTGATGTGGCCCCGTCAAGTAGACCGGAGCATATCATTTATGGGTGGCTTTTCTATTCGCA
>JAVXAG010000122.1:0-4641 GCA_036660615.1 Anaerovoracaceae bacterium | reverse complement strand
TTGTTTATTCATAAATTCTAGCTACTCTTGGCCCAATAGTTCCAAATAAAAACTCAAAAGTATTTTCAGTAAACTGCTCTATTTCCCATGTTGTAATTTTTTCATCGCCATCACTACCTATTAACGTAACGCTTTGACCAAGTTCACATGGAATGCCTGTTACATCAATAAATGATTGATCCATACAACAGCCTAAAAATCTAGTTCTATGCCCACTTACTAAAACCGGACCTTGTTTTCTCATCCATGGCGGATAGAAACCGTCGGCAAATCCTACAGATAAAGTGGCTACTTTCATAGGCTTTTCCACCTTGAAGGCTCTGCTATATCCTACACTTTCACCTGGCATAACATCATGTATATTTGTAATAAATGATCTTATCTCAACTGGTTCTTCCAGTCCAATAGGTTCTCTGCCGTCTTCCATTGCCTCGTGGCCAAGTATTGAAGAACACGATCTGACATGAGTTCCATAAGCCTCTTTGTACCATGCCGTCGCTGCAGAATTGCAACAATGTACAAATTCAAGGTCAAATCCAGCTGCCTTTATCTGATCCACACCTACTTGGAACTTTTCAAATTGCTCCACAGCAAATGGGTCGTAATAATCAGCCGTTGATGTTGCAAAATGGCTATAAGCACCTACTACTTTAATATTGCTCATTGTCTTTAGTATGGAAAGCAGCTTGTGAAGATTTTCACCTGTTCTTACACCTAGTCTATTCATTCCAGTCTCTATTTTTATGTGAGCCTTTACCACTTTTCCTGCTGCCTTGGCCAAGTCATTTACCTTTTGTGCTGTTACTTCCTCAAAGATTGGCATCTGCAAATCATAATCCACTACTGCCGACAATAGATGCTGTGGGATTCCACCTACAATAAGGATATCGCTTGTTATCCCCGCCTCTCTCAGTTGTACCGCCTCATATATTGCAGAATTTGCTACTAACTTTACGTTGCATCTTTCTGTATACAATTTTGCCATTGGTACTAACCCATAGCCATAACAGTTGCCTTTTAATACTGGTATGATATCTGTCTTATCTCCAATATATGCCTTTACCTTGAAGAAATTTTCCACAACCTTGTTGGTGTCTACCTTGAAATATGAGTTGCAGTATCCCGTCTTTTCTATATTACTGTCTTTTGCCTTTACCATTAGCTCTGCCTTTCTATTTGCCTACAATACAAATTCTCTTTTTTAGAAAAGCTACCCAAGAAATCAATCTCAGGTAGCTCTACTTAATGTATGGATTTTATTTTTAAAGTTTTTTATTAAGCTTCTAGTTCTCTTAAAGCAGCTTCTGCTTCGTCTTTTCTAACTTCTAAGACTTTTGCATATTCTTCATCTGTCATCTTTTCCATTGTGAATCCTAAGAATCCATAAAGAATAGATACTAAAGGATTTATGTAGTTAAGAACTGCATAAGGAGCATATTGTATAGTTGGTACGCCTAGGAATCCAGTCATTGTAGCACCGCATACATTCCAAGGAATAAGTGGTGATGTTAATGTTGCTGAGTCCTCTAAACATCTTGATAGATTCTTGTTCTTTAATCTTCTATCTTCAAATGCTGTCTTGTACATTCTTCCTGGAAGAATAATAGCTAAGTATTGGTCTGCTGTAATCACGTTGATAATGATACATGATAATACAGTAGTCATTACTAGTAATCCATTTGTCTTTGCAACTTTTAGTATAGCTTCTGCTAGTGTGTTTAACATTCCAGTTGCTTCTAATACTCCACTAAATGACATTGAGCAAAGTACTATAGATACTGTCCATAACATACCATCGAAACCACCACCGCCGATTACATCAGCTACTGAATAGTCAGCAGTAAGTTGAACTGTACTTGATGATACATATCCATAATGCATAACATTAAAGAAATCTCTAAATGCTATTCCTTGTACAAATCCCATGCTTAGAATACCCATCAATACTCCAACAAACATTGCTGGAAGAGCTGGCATTTTCATTACTACTGCGATTAACAGGAATACTACTGGAGCTAGTAAGAATGGACTTACTACGAATTCATTTTGAATTTCTGATTGTAATGTATCTGATAATTCCATGGAAACAGCACCGTCTACGGACTGGCCTCTTCCAAGAATGAAGAACACAATAACTGCAACAATGTATGATGGTGTTACTGTGTACACCATATGTCTTATATGTTCAAATACTGTTGATCCTGCAATAGCTGGAGCCAAGTTTGTTGTATCTGATAATGGGGACATTTTATCTCCAAAATATGAACCTGATACTACTGCGCCTGCTGTCATTGCTGGGCTTACGCCAAGACCGATTGAGATACCGATAAGTGCTACACCGATTGTACCAGCAGTTGTATAAGAACTACCAATAACAAGTGAAACGATTGAACATAGTAAACATGCTGTTACTAAGAATATTGATGGATTAAGAACATCTAATCCATAATAAATCATTGAAGGAATAACTCCTCCTGCTTTCCATGTAGATACTAACATACCTACTGTAAGTAATATTAAACAAGCTTGCATTGAACGGCTGATACCTGCGATCATACCTTTTTCCATTACAACCCATTTCCATCCGTTAAGTGCACCTACTACGCTGACTAATGCTGCTGCGCAGATCATTGGCATATGTGCCTGTGCATATTCTGGTCCTGTAAAGAATATTGAATAGCAGATTACGCCTAGTGTGAATACAACACAAACTAGCACCTGCCACATTGGAACTCTTCTACCCATTATTTTTCCTTGTATAACAACCTTAGGGGGGCTTTATACATTTTCCTTTCTTTCGTAATTCAATTAAAAATGTTATGATTTCTTTATAATAAGCTTTTGTACTACCCTAATAGTTTACGCTTCATTATACTTTTTCATTAGATCTTCTGCTACTGCCTTTGTAAGTCCTGCATCAAGACAAACATCGATAAATGCTGCGTCTAATGCTTTTGACTGGTCGGCACTTAGTCCACATGCTGGCTTAGCTTTTACATCTTCTACATAATCTCTTGCTTTGTCAAAGATGCTCTTCTGACCTTCTTTTTTCCAAGCTGCTCTCTCTTGGTAATTCATTACGATATTGTCATAATGTTGTTCTGTCTTGTAGTTCTGTCTTGTATGTTTTTCTGACATAAAGCTTCCACCAGGTCCTACCTTAATTAGTAAGTCTGCTGCCAAAGCTTCTTCGTCAAATCTAATTCCTTTTTCTAAATGCTTTAATGTTCCGATATAATCTGCATCCATTACTAATTTTTCAATACTCATTTCTGCAATTACATTCAATCCACCAGCACCTGAAACGTTATCTAATCCAGCTAATAATGCGATTAATCCACTTCTTGCTGTTTCACTACCTGCTTGATAGTCTATTACTTTTGAGTCTGACATAGCAGCATATGTATGGATAGGAACTCCATAATATTTACCCATCAAAACGTATCCAGCTGTAATCATATTTGATTCCATAGCTTCCATTGGAGTGTACATTGTCTTCATGTTGAAGATACAAGGTGCGCCACCGTAAACTACAGGATGTCCAGGTTTTGTTAATTGTGCAAGAACAAGTCCTGACAATATTTCAACTGTATGCTCTAGGATTGCTCCTGCCAAAGTGATTGGGCCAGTTGCTCCTGAAATCTGTGCTGAAATCAATTCGATTGGAATGTCATTTTTTACACAGTCAACAATATTTCTAGCTCCGATATGTGACCATTTTAATGGTGATGTTACGCAGATATCAAATATTGTATATGGTTTTTCTTTAACATTTTTTTCTGAGCCAAGTACTGCTTTTAATAATTCTATTGTACGAGGTACTCCTGCTGCGTCTGTTGAACCACCGATAATAGGTTTAATTGAGTTTTGCATTTCTGTGTAATACAGATACTGTGAACCCAATTCTCCTGGTGCTTCTTCGCAAACTATTGATGATGATACAAAGTCAATCTGTGGTAAACTTTGTGCTACTTTTGTAAGAAGTTTTAAATCTCCAACATTGGAAAGTCTTACTGTTTGTCCGTCGTCAGCTAAAACGTTACCGGAACTGCTACCAGGGTTGAATCTTGTCTTACCATCTCCGAATTGACAGTAAAAGTTACCTTCTCTATCATATAAGTCAAAAGTTTTTGGTGCTGTCTCAATGCATTTTTCTACAACTGCTCTAGGGAATTTAACTTTTTGTGTTTCCCTGTCAACTGTACATCCTGCATTTTCAAGGATATCTAGTGCTTCATCATAATCAAAAACTATTCCTAAGTTTTCTAAAACGTACATTGCTTTTTCATGTACTTCTTCTACCTGACTGTCTGTTAGGACCCGCAATTGCGGCATTGAATTAAATGTAAATTTACTACCCATTCTTATATACCTCCAAGAATTTATCGAATATTCTAATACTATTTATTTGTATTAGTATATAACATTTTCTTTAAATATTTATATACTAAATTATAGGTAAATTTGTAAAATTATTATACTTTGGTAAAAAAGCTCTTCATATATATAATATCTTAAAAGTTTACATTGATTATTCTCCTTTCGAAAACACCAAGAATAACCATTTTGTCGCATTTTATCTAGAATTTCTATATTTGATACCAATAATGCCATATTTCTTTCCAAAAATTATCCCAATAT
>JAVXAG010000121.1:0-4831 GCA_036660615.1 Anaerovoracaceae bacterium | reverse complement strand
CCTTGCGAAGCCAAAGCCATCGTTTCCTTCCGATGTTACAACTGCTCTAAATTATAATATATTTTATGATAAAATGCCATCCAACATTAGGTTGACTTTTAACACATTAACCGTTTCTTCTCCAAAAATGCCTAGAAATTTACCTGTTGTACATTTGTCGACTATTGCCGTTATTTTTTCTTTTGACATCTCTGTCGTTTTCACAAGGCGAGCAATTTGATATTCTGCCGCAGCCGGTGAAATATGTGGATCTAATCCACTTCCGGAACAGGTTACAAGGTCAACTGGAATAGCTGTTTCTTTCATCTCTGGATTTGACTCTTTTAGCATAGCCACACGCTGTGCCACTATTTTTCTGTATTCCTCACTTGCTGGGCTCATATTTGTTGGTGCTGCGTACATCAACATCTTTCCATTTTCATCTTTAAATGTGGAAAGATCCAACTTCATAATGCGTCCCCACATGTGAGTATTATCTGTGTACTGCTGTGCAAGAAGTTCCGAACCATATTTTTGACCATTTACTTCAATGATACTGCCATTGGCTTTATCTGGAAATACAATTTGCCCTATGGCTGTGATTGCTCCTGTATAAAGTATTCCGCACACAACAGTAAATATTAGTAGTAACATTGCTGCTCTTGGCAACAATTCTTTTATTGATTTCATAACTATACCTCCTATACCAAATTAAAAAAGACTAACAACATATCTATCAGTTTGATAAATATGAAAGGTGCTGCCAAACCGCCTACACCGTATATCAAAAGGTTTTGACTTAGAAGTTTTCCTGCTGATACTTCCCTGTATTTTACGCCCTTTAGTGCCAATGGAATTAGCGCAATAATTATTAGCGCATTATATATAATCGCTGAAAGCACTCCACTCTCTGGCGAATTTAGTCCCATAATGTTAAGCGCTGATAATCCCGGATATATTCCTATGAACAATGCCGGAATAATTGCAAAGTACTTGGCAAGATCGTTGGCTATTGAAAATGTAGTCAAACTACCTCTAGTCATCAATAGCTGTTTGCCGATGTGTACAATATCTATCAGCTTTGTTGGGGAGGAATCAAGGTCAACCATATTTCCTGCCTCTTTTGCCGCTTGAGTTCCTGTGTTCATGGCAACTGCAACATCAGCTTGTGCAAGTGCTGGCGCATCGTTTGTTCCATCACCAGTCATTGCTACCAAATGTCCCTTTGCCTGAAAATCACGAATCATTTCTAGTTTTCCCTCTGGAGTAGCTTCCGCAAGAAAATCATCAACCCCTGCTTCTGCTGCGATTGCCGCTGCAGTCAATGGATTATCTCCAGTAATCATAATGGTTTTGATTCCCATTTTTCTAAGGTCTGCAAATTTTTCTTGAACGCCACTTTTTATAATATCCTTTAGATGAATAATCCCTAGTATCTTATGATTTTTTGATACAACTAGTGGAGTACCTCCTTGATTAGAAATTCCTTTTACTGCATCATCACATTCTTTGCTATAAGTACCGCCAAATGCAAGAACATATTCTTTGATAGATTCTGCTGCACCCTTACGTATTTCGTTGTCTGTAAAATCTACCCCACTCATACGAGTTTTGGCAGTAAATGGCACAAAAGTCATCCCCTTTTCACCAATATTTCTTCCACGAATTTGAAACTGTTCTTTTGCAAGGATAACAACGCTCCTACCTTCTGGGGTTTCATCTGCAAGTGAAGCAAGTTGTGCTGCATCTGCTAGCTCTTCTGCCGTCGTTCCGTCTACTGGAATAAACTCACATGCCTGACGGTTTCCCAATGTAATTGTTCCTGTTTTATCAAGCATCAAAATATCTACATCTCCTGCCGCTTCTATGGCACGACCACTCATTGCCAATACATTGGCTTGGTTTAGTCTGCTCATTCCAGCTATTCCAATTGCGGAAAGCAAAGCTCCGATAGTAGTTGGTGCAAGGCATACAAGCAGTGCAACCAATGTGGTAACTGATGTTGGGTTTTCAATGCCAACTAGTTTTGCAGAAAATGCAGAGTATGTGTAAAGCGACATCGTTACCAATATGAATATAATGCTCAAAGCAATTAGAAAAATCTGTAATGCAATTTCATTCGGAGTTTTCTTCCTTGCTGCACCTTCAACCATGGCAATCATTTTGTCTAAGAAGCTTTCTCCAGCTTCACTGGTTACCACCAAAATAATCCAGTCTGATAAAACTGTAGTTCCGCCGGTTACTGCACTTCTATCACCGCCACTTTCCCTAATTACTGGAGCAGATTCTCCAGTAATAGCACTTTCATCAACTGATGCCGCACCGTCAATTACTTCTCCATCTGCTGGAATT
Organism: Anaerovoracaceae bacterium; assembly: GCA_036660615.1. Classification (GTDB taxonomy): domain Bacteria; phylum Bacillota; class Clostridia; order Peptostreptococcales; family Anaerovoracaceae; genus JAVXAG01. Next base: position 2,500 of record JAVXAG010000121.1, on the reverse strand, counting down.
TGTTCTCCAGCCATTACTATAACTATATCCCCTTTTTTTAGTAAAGCAGATGAAATTTCAGTAACTTCGTTTTTTCTATCTATAGATGGAATCTGGTGTGCACCAACATCTTTTTTTGATGCACGAAGGGAATCAGCCTGTGCCTTGCCTCTTCCCTCTGCTATTGCCTCAGCAAAGTTTGCAAACAATACTGTAAACCAAAGCACAACGGTTATAGCAAGTGTATATCCTGAGCTTGCGTCTTTTAAGCCAAATAGGGATATTCCCCAAAGAATACTAGTAAGTATTGCTGATATATAAACCAAAAGCATTACAGGATTTTGTGCCTGAATCTTTGGACTTAATTTTGTAAATGAATCTTTTATTGCTCTGCTGACCATCTTTTTGTCAGCCAGAACATTTTTTGTTTTTGTAGTCATAATAATATCCCACCTTTCTTTATATGATGTTGCTGAAATATTCAGCAAGTGGTCCTAATGCAAGTGCTGGGAAGAAGCTTAATGCTCCAATCAAAAGCACAATTAATATTAGTAAGAACACGAACAGACCATTTGTTGTTGAAAGTGTTCCCACTGTGGTTGCGATTTTTTTCTTGCCAGCAAGGCTTCCTGCTATGGCAAGTATTCCGATTACAGGAATAAATCTAGCAAATAGCATTACAATCCCAAGTGAAATGTTCATAAATACTGTGTTTGCTCCAAATCCAGCAAATGCTGATCCGTTATTTCCACCGCATGATGAATATGTGTAGAGCAATTCTGAGAATCCATGGGCTCCTGTGTTACTTACGCTTTCCATTACTTCTGGAACTGCTGCTGCAATACCGCTCCCCACTAATATGGCAACTGGTGTTGCTAGGCAAACAACCACTGCCCATTTCATTTCGTATGGTTCAATCTTTTTGCTTAGAAACTCTGGCGTTCTACCCACCATAAGTCCTGCAATAAATACTGTCAAAATGGCAAATGCTATCATTGCGTAAAGTCCACAACCTACTCCGCCAAATATAACTTCTCCTATCTGCATCAAAATCATTGTAACCATACCACCAAGTGGTGTGTAGCTGTCGTGCATTGAGTTGACTGAACCGTTTGATGCTGCTGTAGTAAATGCTGCCCAAGTGCTGGAGGATGCAATTCCAAATCTTGCCTCTTTGCCTTCCATATTTCCACCAGCTTGATCAATTGCTTCTATGTTAACTGCTCCGTTTTGTGCCAGCTGTGGTGTTGCAATCTGTTCGTTTACTGCAATCACGCTAACTGCCAAGGCAAGGCAAATAAACATTGCCATAAATATTGCCACCCCCTGCTTTTTATTCTTTACATTTCTTCCAAATGTAAAGCACAGTGCCGCAGGTATAAGTAGTATTGAAATCATCTCTATTATATTTGTAAATGGGTTTGGATTTTCAAGTGGATGTGCTGCATTCACTCCATAATAGCCACCACCATTTGTACCTGACTGTTTAATTGCTACTTGACTTGCAGCAGGCCCCAGTGGAACGATTTGTTCGGTTATGATTTCGGCTTTTTCTACAGCCTTGCCATTTACTGTCACTGTATCTGTATCTAAGTCAATTACTGCGTTCTCAATTATGTTGCCTTCTTCTGTTACTGCGATTGGCTCCATTAATGAAACTGTATCTGCCGGTTTTAGGTTTTGTACAACGCCACCGCTAATCAAACACATTGCAATAACCAAGTTAAGTGGAATTAACAGATGTATTATTATTCTAGTCATATCCACCCAAAAATTCCCAAGTCCAACGGCTTTTACTTTGATAAAGCCACGTATAAATGCAAACAGCACTGCAATTCCAGTTGCCGCTGACACAAAGTTCTGGACTGTAAGTCCCATGGCCTGTGTAAAATAGCTTAGTGTCGATTCGCCACTATATGCCTGCCAATTTGTATTTGAAACGAAACTGGCTGTTGTATTAAATGACAAATCCCAAGGAACTCCTGGCAACCCTTGTGGATTCCCACCTAAAAATCCTTGGAATAATTGCATTAAGAAAAGTACTATGAAACTAACTGCCGAAAACAGTAGTACGCTAATTGTGTATTTTTTCCATGTCATTTCTTCGTTATCTTTAACTCTCATCACTTTGTATACGCATTTTTCCAACGGTACACAAATCCTCGATAAAAATGTTTTTTCTCCGTTCATCACTTTGCTTATGTAACCCCCTAGTGGAATTGCAAGGACCACCAAGACTACAAGGTAAAGTACATATTGTAATATTGTTCCTATCATTGTTTGTCACCTCTCATTAGAATTGTTGTATAGTAAATCAACAGTACTGTCGCTATGCTACCGACTGCGAAAATAATTATTTGCATATTTTGTTCCTCCTCTTTTAATAATCCAATCTTATCCTGTTTCGAATTAAAATTGTATTAGAGCTATTGTCAATAAAATTAAGATTGTATAAAGAACCTCTAGCTTTTGGCTTATGTTGGCAAAAGCTGGCGGCTTGGGTTTGTTGGGTTTGTTGGGT
>JAVXAG010000120.1:0-4852 GCA_036660615.1 Anaerovoracaceae bacterium | reverse complement strand
AAAAACAAATACCGCTAATCAATATAACATTGGTTAACGGTATTTTCGATTCATTGCTTTTTATTCGTCTCTAAATCTGTAGCCAACACCAATTTCTGTTAGGATAAATCTTGGTTTGGCAGTGTCTTTTTCGATTTTGCGCCTTAGGTTTGCCATAAAGACGCGGATACCAGTGCTATCAGCACATTCCTCATAGCCCCACAATTCCTTTATTATGTAATTATGCGTTAAAACCTTTCCCCTGTTGGCAATCAGTAAGACAAGAAGCCTATATTCCATAGGAGTTAGGTGAATGATTTCATCATCAATAGCAACAGTACGTTTTTCATAGTCCACCTTTAGATAGTCACATGAAAATATACTTGACTTAGAAACTTGGCGAGATAACTTGCGTTCGACAACACGAATCCTTGCCATAAGTTCACCCATATAAAAAGGCTTTGTTATGTAGTCATCAGCCCCATTGTCCAAAGCTTCGATCTTCTCACTTTCCTGCCCCCTTGCCGAAACAATAAGAATGGGAGTACTAGAAAAAGAACGAACTTCCTTTAAAATCTCAAGACCGTCTCGATCGGGCAAGCCTAAATCAAGAAGTACGATGTCTGGGTGGTGAGAAGAAAACAAAAATAAACCTTCCGCAGCAGTTTCCCCTACATACACCTGATAATTTTCTTTTTCCAAAGAAACCTGCACAAAGCCAGAAATGTATTTGTCATCTTCGATAATTAGTATTTTAAATTTGTTTTCCATTTTTCCCTCCATGTTAACCAAGGTCAAAGAATTATTCCAGTGGTAAGGTAAAGGTGAATTTTGCACCATGAGGCACATTGTCTTCGGCAAAAATAGTTCCGCCATGAGCTTCAACGATAGCTTTACAAATTGAAAGACCAAGGCCGATTCCTCGTTTTCCATCTACAATGCCATAATCCGAAGTTATAAAACTATCAAACAAAGTGGTTTTAACAGAGGCATCGATGCCTTTGCCCGTATCAATTACACTAAAAATGGCATTGTGTTTATCAAGAGTAATATCTAGCCGAATAGTTGCTTTTTCGTCAGTATGCTTTATACTGTTGTCCAAAAGATTTATGATAACTTGAGAAATCAACTTGCCGTCCATAGGCAACGAAACAATTGAATTTGGTAGAGAAACAGTCACCTCGCGACCACGAAGTAGCTTTTCCATGTGAGTTACAGCAGTTTCTACAATATCGTCTATTACTTCGTATTCCTTGTGAATCAACATTTGAGATTCATTGATACGAGTCATATTCAAAGTATTTTCAACTAGATTAGTAAGCCAAATAATTTCTTCACTAATGTCAGTTGCAAGTTTCTTTTTATCTTTTTCACTTAGAGAGTCAAAATCATCAGATAGAAGACCACTTGCGCCAGATAATGCAGTCAAAGGACTTCTAAGATCGTGAGCTACTGCGCGCAGCAGCGTGTTGCGAAGTTTTTCCTTTTCCATAGCCATACGGATTTCTTCTCGATCGTGATACATATGGTCTCTTTCCAAGGCGATACCAAGCTGAATGGCTACCGAGCGAAAAATTCGCTCATATTGCTCAGTTATGATAATGCGGTTGTTTCTGTATACAGTCAAAGCGCCAAGATGCTCAGATGCACTTTGGATTGGATAAGTCGCAAAATTGCTTTTGTCCGCGATGTCGTTATAGTGAGAACCTTTTATAGTACGGTTTTCGTTTGACAAAGTTACCATACAAATAAGGCCAGTATGCTCGTAAATATATTCGATTCCTTTTATGATAATGTCATCCACTCCAGTGACGTGAAGAAAGCCTGTTGCAATGTCATACAGCAGTTTGGCAGTGTTAGCATTTTCCTCAGAGATAGCTATTTGTTTTTGGAGCTTGGACATTATTGCACCAGTAACGAGGGCGGTTACCAAGAAGAAAAACAACAGGACTACATCGGATTTGCTATATATCAAAAACGTATATTTTGGTATGGTAAAAAGATAGTTAAACAGCATTACACTGATAACTGCCGAAACCATACCCCAAAAATAACTTCCAGTCAAAACGACAGTAAAAAGTACACCCAAAAGAAATAGTAGAATTATACTGCCGGAGGATATGCCCAAATCTTCTAAACCTATTGCCACAAATATGACGCAAACAAATAGAAGCAGGGATTTTGCAAAGGGAATTATACCCTTATAAAGTATATTATTTTTCAAAAAAATCACCTCTGCAGAGAGTATATACTTATTGACGTTTTTTGTCCAATAGATTTATAAAGTTATTCTTTACACCTGCGATTATAAGATGTTCGTCCCTGTTAAAAGTGTATGTTGAACTAGTGATTGGGGTGATTTCATTGCCGTTCTTATAGGCAATAACGTTAATCTTATATGTTGAACGCACGTCAACTTCTTCAATAGTTTTGCCAATCCAAATACTCGGTGTGGCAATTTCAAAAACTGCATAATTCTGGGTAAGCTCTATGTAATCAAAAGCGTTAGATGCACTATACTTCATAGCAGTTCTTTGAGCCATATCCCTTTCTGGATAGATTACATCATCAGCACCATTTTGCAATAAAAACTTTGCGTGAATGTCTTGGTTAACCTTGGCAATTACATATTTTGCGCCAAGTTCCTTTAAAAGAGAAGTGATAACCAAAGACGATTCAAGATCGTTGCTAATGCAAACAAAACATCTGTCAAAGTTGGAAACACCAAGGTCTTTTAGAACCAATTCGTCAGTGCAATCTCCGATTTGTGCAGAAGTTACAGTATGAGCTAATTGACTTATATTTTTTTCATCTTTATCGATAATCATTACCTCAGTGCCTAGCTCAACTAATTTTGTTGCCAAATGTCTACCAAAACGACCTAAACCTATAACTAATATTGAACGCATTTCTTTTCTCCTTAATAATAAATAAATTAACCAATAACAATTTTTTCCGTTGGGAAACTAATCTTAGGAATCAAGCGTTTCCTTGCAATAGCAACTGCAACGGCAATACTTCCTAGTCTTCCACAATACATCAAAGTTATCAAAATCAACTTTGAAAATATCCCAAGTTGTGTTGTTACGCCAAGTGACAAACCAACAGTTCCTATAGCTGATAATATTTCGAACATACAGCTGTCAAAAGGAATAGTTGGGTTAGCAATAACAAATAACAACAAAGCTACCAAAACTGAAGCAAGGTACGAGGAGGCACTGCAAAAAGCTTTTCTTTGCGCACCATCTTCGAGTCTTCTTCGATAAATACTCAAGTCGTTATAATTCTTTGAGTATGAGATTATGGCTAGAACGATTGTAACAAATGTAGTGATTTTTATTCCACCACCAGTTGAACCAGGTCCGGCTCCTATAAACATAAGTAGCATGGTCAAAAAACGTCCACCAGTGCTAAGCTCAGTCAAATCAACGGTATTGAATCCTGCTGTTCTTGGGGAAACCGCCTGAAACATTGAGGCTACTGCTTTGTCGCCAAGTGATAAATTGGAAAAAGCGTAGTTATATTCAATAAAGAAAAACCCTATTGAGGAAACCACAATGAGTCCAGCAGTAAATGTTAGCATTATCTTTGAGTGCAAGGAATATCTCCTTAAATCCAAGCGATAGTCAACGATATCGTTCCATACAATAAAACCAATACCTCCTACGACTATAAGCGCCATAATCGTAAAGTTAACTATGTAATCTGAGGCAAGGTCTGTCAAAGAACTATATGGAGAAAATCTACCCATCAAGTCAAAACCAGCATTGCAAAATGCAGAAACTGAATGGAAGATTCCGTACCAAATTCCCTGTGGGAAACCGACTATTGGGATAAATCTTGCAGCAAGAATAATAGCACCTATTGACTCAATAGCGGCAGTGCCAATCAGCATTCTTCTAATTGTTTTTACAACACCACCGATGTGAAGGGTGCTTATGGATTCCATCAGCATGGAACGTTGAAACAACGTTATTTTGCTTCCCAAAGTAAAGGAAAAAGCCATGGCAATACCCATAAAGCCAAGACCTCCAACTTGTATTAATAATAGTATAATAAATTGTCCTAAAAAGTTATATTGTGAAAATGTATCATAAACTACCAAACCTGTTACGCACGAGGCTGAGGTAGAGGTAAACAATCCGTTGATAAACGGTATAGGTTCTCCACTATTATTGCAAATTGGCAGAGATAAAAAAATCCCCCCAATGAGAATAATGAGAGCGAACCCAATCGCCAATATTTGTATAGGAAATAGACGCATTCGCCTACTCATAACTAATCCCTCCGTTCTAAATAATATTGATACAATACACCATTTGTCATTAAGATGGTGTATGATTTTGGGGATTCGGTGTTAAGAAAGTGTTAAGATTGTGTTAAACCACAGAATACTTCTTGGTAGTGTTGAGATATTGCATAAAAACTCCTAAATTTGCGTAATAGTAGGAATATTTATCCTGCTTTTTCACCTCAACTAAACCAGCCGCTACCAGCTTTTTAACGTGTTGTGAAATAGTAGCTTGAGCATAATCAAAAGCATTTACCAGATCTTTATTACAAACGGTTTCCATAGATTTGTTTGCCTGCATAATATATCTAAATAGTTTTAGCCTTACGGGGTGCGCCAAAGCATCTGCCACCGCAGCCATAAATAATATTTCTTCCTCTTCTATTATATTGTCTTCTTTTCTAAGTCTCATACATTGCCTCCTAAATTTGTGTGTTTAATATTGTATATTGCTATTTAACAATATACAATATTTGCTTTCATTTGACAAGTGAAAGATAAATATCCAAGCAATCTATAAGCAATTTAGCAGAGGAAACTTTCTGATGAAAATATGTAGAAGTTCAATAGATGTAAACTGAA
>JAVXAG010000119.1:0-4908 GCA_036660615.1 Anaerovoracaceae bacterium | reverse complement strand
ACGGAACGTGGAATAGTTATAACAATATTTAGGGGGAAGAAATGGATTCAATAATCAATACAATAAAAGAATTCTTCGGAAATGTAGGGGACGTTGTTCATTCTGATGAAAACATCGGGATTATATATACGGCATTTGCACGATGGATCTTTATATTTTTGGCAATATACATTTTGGTAAAAGCAATAAGATCATTGCTTCAGACAAAGAATCCGTCAGAAGTTTGGGCGTATCTTCATTTTAACACAGGAGAAAATATTCCAATTACCCATTGGGAAAACGTCATTGGAAGAGCCAAGAATGCAGATATACAGATCGAAGATAGAGCAGTTTCCAGAAACCATGGGACTTTGTCCAGAGATTATGGAGGAACGTGGAAATATACAGATTTAGGATCAAAGAATGGAGCGTTAGTAGATGGGATACAGGCAAGAGCCGACAAACCAATAGCTATCAATCCGGGAGATAAAATAGTCATTGGATTTACAGAATGCACACTGTTTCCAATAAGCGTAGAAGAAAGACGAAACAACATAAACCTAAGAAAACAAGATACAAAACCAGTTTCGCCTTGGCCATCATTAGTGGCGCTTACAATATTTCAAGCGATGACAATAGTACAATTAATGGTAGCGCTTGGCGACAAATGCACACCTATGATACCACTTTCAATCGCAGGACTTAGCGGAATAATGTGGGCATACTTCATAATCCTTAGATCAATGAGAAGAAAAGGATTTGAGATGGAAACCATAGCATTTTTCCTTTCAACATTGAGCTTGGCGGTGACAGCTTCCAAATATCCAGATGCAGTATTCAAACAGTTCATTGCCATAACATTGGGAGTGGGACTGTTCTTTGCCATGTGCGTTTTCTTAAGAAATTTGGAAAGAGCAAAACAACTGAGAAAATATTTGTTGGCAGCAGCAGTAGCACTACTACTTTTCAACCTTGTATTTGGTACACTAAAATACGGTGCAGCAAACTGGGTAGTAATTGGTGGAGTTTCATTCCAACCGTCAGAATTAGTAAAATTAGCATTTATTTGGATTGGAGCCGCATCACTTGACGAATTGTTCCAGAAAAAGAATCTTACAGTATTTATGATATTTTCAGGATTTTGTTTCTGTTGCTTGGCGCTAATGGGAGACTTTGGTACAGCAATAATATTCTTCATAACATTCCTGGTAATTTCATTCCTAAGAAGCGGAGATTTTTCAAAACTAATATTGATTTTGGGAGCAGCATTTATAGCGGGTTTGATTGTACTAAAATTTAAAGCATATATTGCCGAAAGATTTGCAGTTTGGGGACATGTTTGGGAATTTGCAGATTCCACAGGATACCAACAAACTAGAACAATGTCAGCAGCAGCAAGCGGAGGACTTGTGGGAGTCGGCGCAGGAAATGGATGGCTCAGCGATGTCAGTGCATCAGATACCGACCTAGTATTTGGGCTTTTGATTGAAGAGTGGGGACTTATTATTGCACTATTGGCAGTGCTTTCAATTATTACACTTTCCTTGTTTGCAGTTAACTCAATATTAGCAGGAAGATCGACGTTTTATACAATTGCAGCGTGTTCGGCAATGTCAATGTTCCTGTTCCAGACAATACTAAACGTGTTTGGTTCAGTGGATTTATTCCCATTGACAGGAGTTACCTTCCCATTTGTTTCAAATGGAGGAACAAGTATGCTGGTTTCATGGGGACTGTTGGCATTTTTGAAAGCGGCAGATACTAGGCAAAACGCAAGCTTTGCAATAAGTTTGAAAGATAGAGGAATGCACAATCCGGATATGGACGAACGAGAACGAGGATACAGCAGCGACATAGATCAATACAGCGATGAAACATTAAAAGAAATCTTTGGCGAGGGCGGTGACAACAGATGAAAAAACTAGAGAAAAGAGCAATAATTTGCCTTACCTTGGCATTCATTTTATTTGCAGGGATTGGATTTTTTACCTTTAAGTTTGTAACACATGGTGGTAATTGGGCAACATTCTATGCAAATGACCACATATATGAAGAAGGGATTTTGTCCGTAGGGAAAATATTTGATAGAAACGGAAACCTTTTGGCAGAGAATAAAGACGGTGATGTATTCTATAGCGACAGCGAAACAATTAGAAGGGCTACAGTCCACGTAGTTGGGGACAAACATGGAAATATTGCGTCTTCTGCTGAAAGTGCATTCAAAGATAGATTAGTTGGATATAGCCTTTTGACAGGGACATACAGTTTGACTGGGAGAGGCAAAGAAATACACCTTGCCATAGACCAAGATGCCTGCGAAACGGCCTATAATGCCCTTGGCGGGAGAAATGGTACTATCGGAGTATATAATTATGAAACAGGGGAAATACTTTGCTTAGTCAGCTCACCGGGCTTTGATCCGGCAAACCCACCAGAGCTTACGGCAGATGACACATCGGGAATTTATATAAATAAATTCTTATCATCGACGCTGATACCAGGCTCAATATTTAAGTTGGTTACTACGGCGGCAGCCATTGATACTTTGCCAGATTTGGACAACTGGACATACCAATGCACTGGTTCAAAAGAAATAAGTGGCGAAAAAATTACCTGCCCAAGCGTTCATGGGACAGTGGACTTGTACGGAGCTTTGGCTCAATCGTGCAACTGTGCATATGCTACTTTGACCTTGAGAGTAGGCGCAGAAGTTATGGAAGAATACGTTGATAAATTAGGTTTGACAAAATCATATAACGTCAACGGAATAGAAACCGCAAAAGGAAAATTTGTTTTTCCTAGAGATGCAAGACTTAATCTAGGTTGGTCGGGAATTGGACAGTATGAAGACGAGTTAAACCCTTGTTCAATGATGACATATATGGGTGCAATTGCAGGTGGCGGCAAAGGCGCAGTACCAAGGCTGATAAAACCTAAACTACCAATAAAGAAATATACGGACGAGATGATTTCAGAAGAAACTGCCTCAAAAGTTGCAGATATGATGAAAAACAATGTAAAAGCAAATTACGGCGAGGGCAATTTTCCGGGACTTGATATCTATGCAAAATCAGGAACTGCCGAAGTAGGTGGCTATAAAGAGCCTAACGCTTGGTTTGTTGGTTTTATAAAAAACCCGGACCATCCATATGCCTTTGTGGTTTGTGTTGAAAACGGCGGTTATGGAAGTTCAGTGTCCGGGCCTATTGCAAATACAGTGTTACAGTCAATGGTTGATTAATTGATTAACCGATGCTACCAAATACAGTTCCCAGTATAATAACGGCAAGAGTCAATCCACAGAAAACGTATTTTCCCATTATTATAAATGGTTTACCGACTTTGTGTTTTGCTCCTTTGTTGATTTGCTCAAGAACGTAGGCTGGATCAAGAACCCAGAAGAAAATTATTCCGGCAATCAAAGCACCGATAGGGCAAATGTATACTGAACAAACATCCATCCAACCAGAAACTATACCTTCAATGAGGATAGCAATAGTAGTTGCAACAATGGCAATTGTAGCAACTGCTTTTTTTCTGGACATATTTAGTTTTGCTTGCAAAGTTTCCACAGGAGTTTCGAACAAATTTATCAGTGAAGTAAATCCAGCAAACAACACAGCTATGAAGAAAATAATCATAACGAAATTGCCATATGGAATCGACTTGAAAACATTTGGCAAATATATGAACATAAGTCCAGGGCCTCCTGTTGAAAGCTTTTCGCCTACAACTGCCATAGCAGGAATTATTACCATACTCGAAACTATTGCGGCAAGTGTATCGAAGAAAGCGATAAATTTTGCACTTGATTTGATGTCCACGTCCTCTCCTAAATACGAGCCATAAACAATGGTACCGTTTCCAGCTAGTGAAAGTGAGAAGAAGGCTTGACCTAATGCAAACATCCAAGTTTCAGGATTTAGCAAAGCGCTCCAGTTTGGTGTAAACAGGTATTTGTATCCATCAGCGGCACCGGGCAAAGTTGCAATGTAAATGGCTAATCCCACAAACATTATGAAGAACAGTGGCATCATTACTTTGTTTGCTCGTTCAATCCCTTTGGAAATACCAAAGACCATTATCAAAAAGGTAACTGCCAAACCAAGGATTAACCAAGGCACGTTGCCAAAGCTTGAGGCGGTTTTTCCAAACATTGCCCCAAAAGCTTCGATTCCATCGGTGGCATAAAGTGTCCCGTTTATTGAGTTAATCAAATATTTTATTATCCATCCAACTACTACGGAATAGCCAATAGCTAAGGCAAGGCTACCCAAAACTGGTATTAGTGACAATTTGTTCCCAACATTTTGGCTTTTTCCAGAAAGTCTCATTGCTTTTCCATAGGCGCTTCCAGCGCCGGCACACATTGACCTACCAAAGGTGATTTCTTCCATTACTCCAGTCAAACCGATTACGGCTACACATATTATGTAAGGAACGAGAAAAGCAAAACCGCCAAGGGCAGAAATTCTGGCTGGGAACAACCATATGTTACCCATCCCAATTGCTGAACCCATACAGGCGATTACAAATCCCCATTTCCCTGAAAAGCTATCGTTTTTATCCATGTTAATTTTCCTCTCAATTTTCGTATTAAATATCTAATTAATTTTCACAAGCTAATATTAAGTTTTGATCAAATTTTCCGATTGTAATTAATGGGCCCGCTGAAAAGGCGTCCGCCTTTTGGCGGCGGGAAACTCCCGCCGCGGCGACGGAGTCGCCAGCGGGCCAACGCAAGTATTTTTAATATCGCAACATACATTATATAGCATTTGCATATTCAAATCAACAATTGGGTGAATACTCAGCAAATGCAGTGGTTTATAAATTAAAATATACTAATATATCACACAAGATTATGTTCCAACCTAAAGTAGTAGTAAAGAGCGAATTGAAAAGTGATAATGAGAATCATTATCACTT
>JAVXAG010000118.1:0-5071 GCA_036660615.1 Anaerovoracaceae bacterium | reverse complement strand
GGCGATATTATTCTATATTTGGCACAATCCCTTGCCTTATCAAAAATCGGGCAATGCCAATTTCCTTTGGAATTACCCTTAGGGCATGGCGGGATAAGAAAATACTGTCAGGTCCCTTTTCGTTAATACTGTCGGCGATAAGCAGAACCGCTGTTTTGCGATTGGCTAATTTCATTACATCCTTTAGAGTTATACTCATTGAAGACAGCTCTTGCGCGGCAAGGTCAACCGCAGATTTTAGCTTTTCAAGAAAAAACCCTTTCCCATAAATAAGACTGGCATCAAGTTCAAAAACCTTGCCAGCTAAGTCGGCATTCTTCAAACTTCGTTTGTCAAAATCACCTTTTATAAAGGCATAATATTCCCCGTCAAAGACACCAAAAGCTTTGAGCGCATCAAGATAACCAAGACGAGTGATTTTTTTAGTATTAGCTTTGTCAAAGACTAGGAAATTACCCAAATCCCATTTGCTTTGGATTAGAGTGAAGTTTGGTAAATCCTTGTAGTCCTCAGGGTGGACAATACCAACAGCATCCAGATAGACTGCAATTACATCAGTTGCACCTTTTGATAATGCCATTTTGACTGGGAGAACATCAGCATAACCACCGTCTATGAATTCCTTGCCATTAATATTGTGACTGTGAACAGCAGGGAAAGCCGAAGCACTGGCAGTGATATAATCCTTTAACAAGCCACTTGGAATATCTTGGGCAAACATATAGTGAGGCTTAAGCGATGGAAGCTCAACAGTTACAAGACCATATTCGACTTGAGAATTTCTTAGATCGTCCTCATTTAGATATTTATCAATAAGCTCCTGAAGACCAGAAGAACCAGCACCTTTATTTAAGAAAAGTTCCCTTGCATAATCAATAGGCTGACTGTTTTTTCCAACGTCAAACACCATATGAGTTTCAATTTCATTCCAAAGCAAAGTAGCAAGTTCAAAATCACCTTGAGCAATCATTGCCCCGTTGATTGCTCCTACAGATGCGCCGGTGACAATATCAATTTTTATTCCCAGTTCGTTTAAAGCTTGCCAGACACCAACTTCATATGCGCCTCGTGATCCGCCACCACTTAAAACAAAAGCAGTTTTTTTATTCATAAGAAAACCTCCCTGTAGATATTCATTATTTTCAAATTTGTGGTATACTATGTAAGTATAAAATAATAATATACGAAAGAAAGAGAAAAAACAAGTAGGGAGGTTTTACAATGGACAGCAGATTAAAAGAAATAATTGATAACAGCGAAAATATTGTATTTTTCGGAGGAGCTGGAGTTTCAACAGAAAGCAATATACCTGATTTTCGATCAGAAACAGGACTATATAACGCTAAACAAAAATATGGGTTAGAACCAGAAACAATAATTTCACTCGGCTATTATAAGGAAAACACAGAGACCTTCTTTGACTATTACAAAGATAATTTGATTTATCTTGATGCAAAGCCAAACAAGGCACACTTAGCCCTTGCTCATTTGGAAAGAGAAAATAAACTAAAGGCAATAGTAACACAAAACATAGACGGACTACATCAAAAAGCAGGAAGTAAAAATGTATTTGAACTCCATGGTTCAGTGCTTAGAAACTATTGTGAGGAATGCGGCGAATACTACGACGTAGAATACATTATGGACGAAAAAAATTGTGTCAATAGAGTGCCTCATTGTAAAAAATGTAACGGAATAGTAAAGCCCGATGTGGTTCTTTACGGAGAAAGTCTGGAGGACAAAGTAATCCAAGGGGCAGTTTCGGCAATAGAAAAAGCAGATACCTTGATAATTGGAGGAACATCCTTAGTAGTATATCCAGCCGCTGGACTAATTCACTACTTCAAGGGAAAACACTTGGTTTTGATAAATAAAACAGAGACACCATACGACAGGAAAGCAGACCTAGTAATTTATGATTCAATAGGAAAGGTAATGGAAATATAATGAATATATTAATATCAAACGATGACGGGATAAATGCAGAGGGCATAAAGCAATTGGCTAAAGCACTTGCAACAGTAGCAGACGTATATGTTGCGGCTCCACATACACAAAGAAGTGCCAATAGCCACGCAATAACCTTACATAATACAGTATTTGTCAATGAGACAGATTTTCCTTTTGCAAAAAAAGCTTTTGAAGTTTCCGGCACACCAGCGGACTGCATAAAAATGGGCGTTCAACTCCTAAAAGAAGATGGAATAGATGTGGATATGGTCTTCGCAGGAATAAACCATGGAAGCAATTTAGGTCGAGATACTTTGTATTCAGGCACAGTTGGAGCAGCTATGGAAGGAGCACTTTGCGGATGCTTGTCAGTAGCAGTATCTGTGGATAGCCATATTGCAACACACTTTGACGTAGCAGGAGAATTGGCAGTGGACATTATTCCACTTATCTATGGGAAAGTTTCGCCAAACATCATAATGAATATCAATGTACCAGATTTGCCTAGAGAGGAAATCAAAGGCATAAAATATACAAAACTAGGTGGAAAATATTATTGCGACAAATTTCATTTTGTTGGAGAAAAAGATGGAACAACAGAGTATAAACTTGACGGAGAGCCTTGGGATTTTAAAGGAGCAGAAGAAATATACGATGTAACAGCAGCAAACAATAATTTTGCATCAATTACACCATTGCATTTTGACTATACAAAAGACGATATGGTTGATGAAATAGCAAAATGGAACTTAAAGATAAAAAACTAATTAATAATACAAGGGGACAGAATGAACATATTAAAACATTGTTTTGAAGAATTAACAGAAAAAGATATAACCGTACTAGAAGAATACTTTAATGGATTTGATTATCAAGGGTCGGGGTACACCTTTATAGCCAACTACATTTGGAGAAACACTCACTGCGTTTGCTGGGAAATAATAGGGGAATACCTTTGTATTGCAGGTGCGGATTGCATAAGTGAAAACCCGAAGGCCATTATTTCAATGCCACTGACGAAAACAGGGGAGTATGATGCAGAAAAATTAAAATACACTATTCTTGAGGCGAAGAAAAAATTTGACCAGAGAAAATTGCCTTTTTCCATAGAATTGATACCGAGTCATATGGTACATTTTCTTGAAGAGGCTTTTCCGGAACAGTTGACCATTACTCACGATAGAGACGATGACGAGTACGTTTATCTAAAAGAAAAACTCATAACCCTTAGTGGGAGGGCCCTTCACAAAAAGAAAAACCACTTAAACTATTTCTTGAAAACTTATGAGTATGAGTATAAACCAATAACAAAAGATATGATTCCGGAGATAAAAGAATTTGTCAAGAAAGCCAAAGAAGGCAAAACCCTTGAACCTGACGAGATGGAAAGTTTGGAACTTGAGGAGACTGCAATAAGTGAAGCTCTTGAATATGTAGGAGATTCTAAATTTTTCTCTGGGGCAATTTTTATAGACGGCAAAATAGAAGCATTTACAATAGGCGAGTTGCTTAGCAGTGATACTGCAGTCGCTCATTTTGAAAAGGCAAATGACGAAATAAGGGGATTATATCAATGTATAAACAGTGAATTTTGTAAACATTTACCCGAAGAAATCATCTATGTAAACAGAGAAGAAGACATGGGAATTGAAAATTTGAGGCATGCAAAAGAATCGTATAAACCTGATCATATGGCAGAAAAATATTCGGCTTGTTTTTCCTCCATTGATGTAGTAGAATAGAGTAGGTAGGTTTTCAAATAAAGCGTGAAAAGAACTTTATTCAAGGAGGATATACAGAATATGAAAGAAGTTGTAATTGTAAGTGCAGCAAGAACACCAATTGGTAGTTTCGGAGGAGCATTAAAAGATGTTTCAGCTAGAAGATTAGGTGCTATTACTATTAAAGCAGCAATCGAAAGAGCTGGTATTAAACCAGAACTAGTCGAGGAAGTAATAATGGGTAATGTTTTGCAAGGCGGTCTAGGACAAAACGTTGCTAGACAAATGTCATTAGACGCAGGAGTTCCAATAGAAGTTCCAGCAATGACAATAAACAAGGTTTGCGGATCAGGATTAAGAGCCGTTGAACTAGCAGCTCAGATTATAAAAGCAGGCGATGCAGATATAGTTGTTGCAGGTGGAGCTGAGAATATGTCAGCAGCTGGCTATGTTGTACCAAGTGCAAGATGGGGAGCTAGAATGAACAACACAAAGATGATCGACATGATGGTCAATGATGGTCTTTGGGATGCATTTAACGACTACCACATGGGTATGACAGCAGAAAATATTGCAGCACAATGGGAAATCTCAAGAGAAGAATTAGATGAGTTCTCAGTTGCTTCACAAAATAAAGCTGAAGTAGCAATCAAAGCAGGAAAATTCAAAGACGAAATCGTTCCTGTGGAAATTCCACAAAGAAAAGGCGATCCAGTTATATTTGATACAGATGAACACCCTAAGTTTGGTTCAACAATCGAAAAGACAGCTAAACTTAAACCAGCTTTCAAGAAAGATGGCGGAGTTGTAACAGCTGCTAACGCATCAGGAATCAATGATGCAGGTGCTGCAGTTGTCGTAATGTCAAAAGAAAAAGCTGACGAACTAGGAATCAAACCTCTTTGCACAATCAAGAGTTATGCATCAGCAGGAGTTGACCCTAAGATTATGGGTATTGGACCAGTTCCATCATCAAAGAAAGCATTAGAAAAAGCTGGAATCAAAGTTGAAGATCTTGACTTAATCGAAGCAAACGAAGCTTTCGCAGCTCAATCAGTTGCAGTTGGTAGAGAATTAGGATTTGATTTATCAAAACTTAATGTAAATGGCGGAGCAATTGCTCTTGGTCACCCAATTGGCGCATCTGGAACAAGAATCTTGATTTCATTAATTTTTGAAATGCAGAGAAGAGAAGATGCACATCTTGGTCTTGCTACATTATGTATCGGTGGCGGACAGGGAACAGCAATGGTTATCGAAAAATAACTAGTGCAAACTAAATAACAAAGTACATAGAGAGCTACTTGCTCTACCAATTTCGGTTGGTAGAATGAGTAGCTTTTTTGTTGCAATTACTGGGTTTACGGGTGATATATTATATAAAAAATATTAAAAACATT
>JAVXAG010000117.1:0-5157 GCA_036660615.1 Anaerovoracaceae bacterium | reverse complement strand
TTTGGTTACATCATGGTTTTAGCAGGTAGTTCCACCATTTATTTGACAGTCAACGGTGCTAAGTTTTTGAAGAAGAATTGTTTCAAGCAAGGAGATGCTGTCGGTCATTTCTGCCACACTCTTGTTTAAGCAGATAAGCATTTCAGGTGTTACTCCTGGCATATTGGCAAATCTTTGAATCTTTGCACCTTCGGCATTGGCAATAGCACCTAAGGCTGCTTCACCAAGGGCGATGGACTCAATCAAATCGTTAATCTGTTGACTATAATTATTTGTAAATACTGTAGTGCTAACGCTATTGCTTGCAGAATTTCCTTTTACACCGTCAACATCGTTTGGATTGACTGTAAAAGCATAAGCTGCGTTGGCAACGTTTACAATTGGGTTAGGGAATGGAATTGAATTTACTTTTATTTTGAATGAAATAGTTACTGTTTCTAAAGGAGCTACAGCATTGGTCAGGGCAACTCCTCCAGCAGGTGTTCCAGTATATGGGACACTTACTACTAGTGAACCAGGTACTAATGAGGTACCTACTGGAAGTGGATCAGTGATTACAACGTTGTCGGCTGGAACGTTTCCAGTATTAGTTACTGCAAGATTGTAAGTGATGACATCTCCAATATATGCTATTGTTTTATCTGTGGATTTTGTTACTGATAACTTAGCAGTAGATACTGTTGTATTTACTGTGTTACTTGGGCCTGCTCCAGTAGCACCATTTGGGTTTGCGGGATCTACAGTAAAGGTATAGTTTACGTTTGCTGTATTTGGGACAGGATTTACTGGTGGTATTCCATTTACAAGTTTTGCTTTGAAGGTAATCGTCGCAGTTCCACTAGCTGGAATTGGATTGGTCAAGGTAATTGTCGATGTTGGTGTTCCAGTAAAAGGAACGCTAGCGCTTATTGAACCAGGAACATAAGTTGTTCCACTTGGAACTGGATCTGTCACAACTACGTTGTTAGCAGGTACATTTCCTGTATTTTTCAATGTTAGTGTATAGGTTAGGGTATCACCAAACTGTGCATTAGTTGGAGTTACGGACTTAATGAAATTACCATTAGAAGTCAAATCGGCAAAATTCACCTGTGTTGAAACTGGATTTGTGCTGCCAGAGGTTCCACCTGGAACTACAGCTGATGCAATATTTACAATAGGATTTATTACTGGTGCAGTATTATTAACTTGAACTTGATAAGTTGCTGTAACGGTGCTGTTTGCTGGCATTGTAAGGGTAAGACCAGTGGCAGGTGTAGTGCCGGTATAAGGGACGCTAACTACAAGGTTTCCAATATAGGTTGTTCCTGCTGGAGTTGGATCTGTGAATACTACGCCAGGAAGTGGATAATTGTTTGGATTTATACCTGTAACAGTATAGGTTAAAACATCTCCTAAGTTAGCACTTGTTTTGTCTACGCTCTTTTTGAAGGTTTCGGGTGCAGCGTTAAGAATGGTATATTCAACTACATCGCCAAGAGCAGGGGTAAAGTTTATTGGTAGTGAGCCTGTTGGTGGAACGCTACCGCCTGGGGTTGTATTAATCGCTGATACTATACGAGTATATGCAGTCAAAGGGCTTACGCTGCCAGGCGCCATTGCTTCTGTAATTGTATAGGTGTTTCCAGGAAGACCATATACGACTGCGGATTGTGGTTGTATGCCAACAGCTGAACCAGCAGTGGTTACCTGATTGTTTGGTGTTCCAGCTATATTTAATACAAATTGGTCGGCTGAGTTTATACGGCTACCTACGTTTTTAAATACTGAAACTTTTGTTACTGCAAAACCAATTGCTACGGCTTGACGACCATAGATAGTTAATGTCAAAGCATTTGGTGATTGAGTTGTCAGGACATAAGCTGCTTGACTTGCAGATTGATTTGTTCCGGTAATAGTGACGGAATTGGTTCCAACTCCTGCCAAAAGTGGTGGATTTGCACCTAATGTTGCAAGCAAGTTCCAAGGGCCACCAGTAGTTAAAAATGTCTCATACTCGGTGTATTGTGGGAAGGAGTTGGTGCTTTCTGCGTCGGCAACTACGGCTTCGTAATTTGTTATTGGGTTTCCATTAGGATCTTTTACGACAATATTAGTGATTTGTAAAATGCTTGGTGCTGAATAACTTGATAATAATGGGGTTTTTAGTGCAGTGTTTCCCAAAATGCCAGTATATCCAGCTGATCCGAAATATGCATACTGCACTGGTGTTGCAACAGCATCAAATTGTACTATTGAAGATGGAAGTGATTTTATATCAAAGGTGACGGTTGAACCATCATTTAATGTGCCGGTAAGACCTGTTAATGAATTACCAGGCTGTAATGTCAGATTACCGAAATTATACCAGCCAATTCCGCCAGCACTTGGGCCTGAACCAGCATTTGCATAAGAAAAAGACATAATCATTTCTCCTTTATATTTTATTTGTACATATTGAACCAAAATATTCAATATGGAATGACTGTAACGCTATTGGCAAATGGTACTGCCAAAAAATTCTAATTTAGCCTGAAGCTGCATTTCCAGTTTGGAAATTGCGCTAATGGTTTTTTTAACGGATTTATTAATAGCCAAAAGTTGTTCGGCAGTGGCTTCGCTATTATTTATAACTGCCATAAGTTTTTCACTTTCGGCATTTAGAATGTGTGCAAAAGCTGCTTCTTCTATTGCTACGGATTCGATGATGTCACCGACTGCTTCTCCTCGTGTAATTGTGCCAGGTTTTATAATAGGCATTCCCATAAAATGACCTCCTAATTTTTGATCAGCGCATTGGCTCAATTCTATTATATGCGTATTGAAAATTTGTGTGTTGAATTAACCATACTAACGCTTTTACTTTGAATCAAAAAGTGGTAAAATATATGTATTGAATTGGCCACATGGAGGTGGAATATGTTAACATTAGATAAAATATATCACGCAGCTTTTGCGTTAAAAAGTGTAGTAAGAAAAACTGATTTGATTAGTGCACCGTCACTATCTGGAGAGGACAATGTTTACTTAAAAACAGAGAATTTGCAGACTACTGGAAGTTTTAAAATAAGGGGAGCATATTATAAAGTCAGTCAGTTGACCGAAGAAGAAAAGTCAAAGGGCATTATTGCTTGTAGTGCCGGCAATCACGCACAGGGCGTTGCTCTTGCCGCTGAGAAAAACCACATTCCGGCAATTATATGTATGCCTGACGTGGCACCAATTAGCAAAATTGAAGCAACAAAAAGTTATGGGGCAGAGGTTTGTTTGGTAAGTGGAACATATGATGACGCACATATCAAGGCAGTAGAATTGCAAAAAGAAAAAGGATACACTTTTATCCATCCTTTTGATGATGAGGATGTTATCGCCGGACAAGGTACAATTGGACTTGAAATCTTGGAGCAACTGCCAGATGTGGATGCGGTAGTAATTCCAGTCGGTGGTGGCGGATTGATTAGTGGTGTTGCCTGTGCAATAAAACAGCTAAAACCAGATTGCAAAATATATGGTGTCCAAGCGGCAGGTGCAGCAAGTATGTATAATGCCATAAGGGATAAAAAAAGTGAGATACTGGACTGTGTAAATACTTTTGCCGATGGAATCGCTGTAAAAGAACCTGGGACTTTGACTTTTGAAATGGTTTCAAAGTACGTCGACGAAATGATTACTGTCACAGAAGATGAAATTGCCACAGCAATTTTGGCATTAATGGAAAAACAGAAGTTAGTAGCAGAAGGGGCAGGGGCAGTAGCTGTTGCCGCAGCAATGTTTAATAAAATCCCACTAAAGGGCAAGAAAGTAGTTTGTATAGTAAGTGGTGGCAACATTGACGTAAATATTCTAAATAGGGTAATCACAAGAGGTCTGATAATGAGTGGAAGAAAAACTACATTGACTATTGAACTTCTCGATAAGCCAGGTCAATTGGTTGGAGTAAGCACCATAATAAGTACATGTGGCGGAAATGTAGTTGCAGTTCATCACGACAATGCAGATCCTAATATGGATATAAACAGTTGTTTCTTAAAGGTTGTAATGGAGACGAGAGATCACCAACAAGCCCAGCTAATAAAAGATACATTGGTAAAAGAGGGGTTTAAGTTGGTCAATGAGAGAGTTTAATTATTAAGAGTTAAACCATATGACGATGCTCAGATATATATTTTTATACACAGATTTTTTACAGGTTAATACTGGAAAAATAGTATTTTAATTGCATGTTTTACTTAAAAAGTTACGGGAACTTGACAATTTTGTCAAGTTCAGCTATTTTTTGTTGATTTTATAAATTATAGAGGTAAAATTAAATAAGAAGAAAAAAAACGAAAAAAAGATTGATTTTTTGCAAAAAAAGATACCCATACTACACTTTAGTGTGGGGACAAATCCATAGCCGATGTGGTATCATAAGAAAAAAGCAATTATATTGGAAAGAAAATTAATAATAGGAGGAACTTATGAATATTTTGAAGAGAAAAATATTAGTGATACTATTGGCATTTGCCATGGTATTCACAATGATGCCACTAGGCACTGAAATATCAATGGCGGCAGAGAGTAATTGGGGGGGGTAGCAATTAGTGCTAAGATTGGCACAGATTACTCAATAACGGAAAACAAGATAGCGATTAAAACAGAAAAAGGACTTGCATGGTTTGCAAATGCTGTTAATACTAATAATTCTGTTGCAACTTCATCATCAGCAAATGTCACTTTGGAAAATAATCTTGACCTTGTGACACCTGAACTAGTTACAGGGTATAGCACAAATGTTACACCTGGCAATAGCTGGATACCAATCGGGACAGAAACAGTACCGTTTACTGGAACTTTCGATGGTAATGGCCATACAATAACCGGCGTAAAGATTAACAGCACAAGCAAGTATATAGGACTGTTTAAATACACTAGCAATGCTAACATAAAGAACTTAGTAGTAGCAGATTCTAGTTTTGAGACAACAGCAACGAGTGAGGAAACAATTAAAGGGTGTGGGCGTCCATGCATCGGTGGAATTGTTGGGTACCAAATAGGCGGGTCTATTTCTGGTTGTACTGTAAGGGGAGGCAGTGTGCAAGGCTCGAGTAATTGTTTGGCTTCATATATTGGCGGAATTGTAGGTTATAGTAAAAATGCCAAGATTGAGAATTGCAAGAATATGGGCTGTGCAATTTC
>JAVXAG010000116.1:0-5256 GCA_036660615.1 Anaerovoracaceae bacterium | reverse complement strand
CTACAAGGTGCTTTAAATTTTTTAAATATTTCTATTTATTTTGTTGAAGCATCATAAAGAGCTTCAGCGTTGTCCCACTCAGCAATGATTTGTGGAATTACTTTGTATAAGTCTCCTACGATTCCGTAGTCAGCTACTTCAAAGATTGGAGCATCTGCATCCTTGTTGATAGCAACAATGATGTCTGATGTTTGCATTCCAGCTAAATGCTGAATAGCTCCTGAAATACCACAAGCAAAGTAGATTTTAGGCTTTACTGTTGTACCAGTTTGTCCAACTTGGTGAGAATGATCAATCCAACCAGCATCAACTGCTGCTCTTGATGAACCAACTACTCCGCCAACCTTGTCAGCAAATTTTTTCATAACTTCAAATCCGGAAGCATCGCCAAGACCTCTACCACCTGAACAGATGATTTCAGCGTCAGTTAGGGAAACCATTTCCTTAGCTGATTTAACGATTTCTAAGATTTGAGTTCTGATGTCACTAGCTGCGATTGCAGGTTTAACTGCAACAACTTCACCCTTAGCGCCATTAACTTTTTCTCTCTTCTGCATTACGCCTGGACGTACTGTTGACATTTGAGGTCTAGTTCTTGGGCAGATGATTGTAGCCATTAGGTTACCACCAAACGCTGGACGAGTCTGTTTGATACCTGTTGAAGGATCATTAGGGTCTAGTGTTGAAGTATCTAATGTTGTATTTTTGTTAGCGAAATCGATGTAGCTTGATACTTTTACATCTAGTCTTGTACAGTCAGCTGTAAGACCAGTGTTGCATCTTGCTGCGATTCTTGGAGCTAAGTCTCTACCTACGTGAGTAGCACCATAAAGAACGATTTCTGGTTTGTATACGTGAATAGCATCAGTAATTACTTTTGTGTATCCATCAGTTGTGAAGTTCTTTAGAAGTGGATCTTGAATCATATAAACCTTTTCAGCTCCATAAGCTAAACACTCATCAGCTAATTTGTCTATTCCGTCTCCAACTAGTAAAGCACAAACTTTTGTTTCTGCACTAATTTCTTTTGCTAGTCTGTAGCCTTCTCCGATTAACTCAAGAGCTACATTCATTAATTTTCCATTTCTTTGTTCAGCGAAAACCCAAACGTCCTTGTAAGCACTTAAGTCTACAACTTCTTCTTCTTCAGCAGTCTTTTCGATTGCATCAAATGGGCACTTTGCAATACAAACATTACAAGCTGTACATTTTTCATTTATAGAAGCAATTTTGTTCACCATGTCGATAGCCTGGAATGGGCATGCTTTGACACAGATATTACAACCTTTGCATTTTTCTTTTATTACTTGAATAGCCATTAAATTTTCCTCCTCCTTCTTAGATTACATGCTTACCTTTTAGATTAACTAAAAGTGCGTCAGCGATTTCTTTCTCAGTATCTCCTTCGACAATTACGCCTTTGCCCTTTGGAGCTGGTGTAAATGATCTGAATACGTTTGTAGGTGATGCTTCAAGTCCAACCTTAGTTAAATCAACTTCGATGTCCTTTGCATTCCATGTTTTCATTTCTTTCTTTGCGAAGATACCTGTCATGTTCATGTATCTAGGTGAGTTTAATTCTTTAATAGCTGTAAGCATACAAGGAGTTTGAAGTTTGATCATTTCATATCCATCTTCTAACTGTCTCTTAACTGTGATGTCTTTCTTGTTGTCAGCCATTGAAAATTCCTCAACATATGTAACCTGAGGAATGTCTAATTTTTCAGCAAGTTGAGGACCTACTTGTGCAGTATCTCCATCAATTGCCTGTCTGCCAGCTAATAGAAGGTCGAATTCTCCAACCTTTCTAACTGCTGCTTCAAGTGTGTTTGAAGTTGCCCATGTATCTGAACCGCCAACAGCTCTATCTGATACTAGGATACCCTCGTCTGCTCCCTTTGCGATACATTCGAATAACAAATCATTCGCTTGTGGAGGTCCCATTGTGATAACTGTAATATAAGTATCAGGATATTTATCCTTGATTTCTAATGCAGTTTCTAAGGCGTTAGCATCGTCATGGTTTAAAATGCTTGGAACACCGTCTCTAATTAATGTTCCAGTCTTAGGGTTAATTTTGATAACGTTTGTATCTGGAACCTGCTTTGCGCATACGATAATTTTAAATGCCATTTCTATTTTCCTCCTTCTCCTTATTTTTTAAATGTGTTTGCTGCGATTACTAATTTCTGAACTTCTGAAGTACCTTCATAAATTTCAGTGATCTTAGCGTCTCTCATCATTCTTTCAACTGGGTAATCCTTTGTGTATCCATATCCACCATGGAATTGTACGCACTTAGTAGTTACCTTCATTGCTGTTTCAGCAGCGAATAATTTAGCCATTGCAGCAGCTTCACTATAAGGAAGGTGCTTTTCTTTTAAATCAGCAGCTTTGTAGATTAATAATCTTGAAGCTTCGATTCTTGTCTTTAGGTCAGCCATTTCAAATTGAAGCGCTTGGAATTGTGATAATTTCTTACCAAATTGTTTTCTTGCTTGCATGTATTCAACTGTTACGTCAAATGCACCTTGTGCAATACCTAGAGCTTGTGAAGCGATACCAATACGTCCGCCGTCTAGAGTTGACATAGCAACTTTAAATCCATCTCCAACGTTTCCTAGAATTCTATCCTTAGGAATTACGCAGTTTTGGAAAATAAGTTCTGTAGTTGAAGATGCGCAGATACCTAGCTTATCTTCAGTTTTACCGATTGAGAATCCTGGGTCAGTTTTTTCAACGACAAATGCGCTGATTCCATGATTGCCTTTTTTCTTATCAGTCATAGCCATTACTACAAATGTATCAGCATATCCACCGTTAGTGATAAATACCTTTGCACCGTTAAGTACCCATTTGTCATCAACTAGATCTGCTCTAGTTTGTTGTCCACTTGCATCAGTTCCTGCGTTAGGTTCAGTCAAACCAAAAGCTCCTAGTTTCTTTCCGCTTAATAAGTCTGGAAGATACTTAGCTTTTTGTTCATCATTTCCCCAGTTATATATTGGCCAAGCACATAATGATGTGTGTGCTGAACAAATTACACCTGTTGATGCGCATACTCTTGATAGCTCTTCGACTGTGATTGCATATGAAATGTAATCTCCGCCTGCGCCACCTAGTTCTGTTGGGAATGGGATGCCAAGTAAACCATACTTAGCCATTTTTTCTACAGTTTCAACTGGGAATCTGTGTTCCTTGTCGATATCTGCAGCTAACGGTTCAACTTCGTTAACGGCAAATTCTCTTACCATTTTTCTTACGAATTCTTGCTCCTTCGTTAGTTGAAAGTTCATGTAAATGCCTCCTTAAATTATAATAACGTTTCCTCATTAAGTGAGGAATGTTTTTTTAACGTATCCTTTGTGCTTATTCTTCTTCTTCTATGAATAACAGCATACAATAATAGTTAAACACTTTTTGCGACGTTTTGCAAGTGATTTTTGCTTTTATTGCAATAAAATGTCGAATAAAAAATTAATAGTCATTAACTTCCTATTCGACCATTTTTTCCTTTATTGAATTAATCGCTTTTTTTTCGATTCTTGACACTTGAACTTGGGAAATCCCCATCCTTGATGCAATCTGTTGCTGTGTCATATCCTTGTAATATCTCAATACAATAATTATTCTTTCTTTTTCTGTCAATTGGCCAATAGCCTTCTTGATAATCATCATATCTAGCTGGCTTTCAGGCGTGTTATATTCTATGCTTTGGTGAGTCGTTTCTCCAAGATCCAACAGGTTTTCAAAGCTAACCACATTGCTCAACGCATCATCCGCCTCTATTAACTCCAAAACTCTTTCCTTAGAAATCTCCATTTCCTCGGCAATCTGACTGATTTTGGGCTGTTTACCAAATTTATTATATAAGTTTTGTTCTGCTCTTTTTAATTCTCTTATTTCAATTTTTATACTACGGCTCATCTTTATTTTTCCATCATCACGAATATGGCGCTTTATCTCACCCATAATCATAGGAACTGCATATGTGGAAAACATTACATCGTAGCTTACGTCAAATTTTTCTATGGCTTTTAACAAGCCAATATATCCAATTTGCAAAAGATCTTCAAATTCGTAGCCAGAAACCACAAATTTAAGTGCTATGTTTTTTACTAGTCCAGTGTTTTGTTCAACTAATTGCTCTTTGGCAAAAATATCTCCGTTATTTGCTTTTTTTATTAGTAAATATGTATCTTCTTTTGGAATCGGAACATATTTAGAACTCATAGTAATTGTCTAACTTTTTGATTAGAGTAACGGCAGTTCCCTTGCCTACTTCCGTCTCAATAGTGACTTTATCCACAAAAGTTTCCATTACTGTAAATCCCATTCCAGACTGTTCTTTTGAACTTGCCGTTGTGAAAAGAGGTTCTCTTGCTTTTTCCACGTCTTCTATGCCTTTGCCCCAGTCAATAATCTTCACTGAAAGTTTGTCCGTTGCCAATGTTCGCATTTCCATTCGAATTTTCCCCTCGCCTTTTTGGCAATATCCATGGATAATTGCATTGCTTACTGCCTCTGAAACTGCAGTTTTTATCTCAGTCAAATCTTCCATATTAGGATCCATCTCCGCCATATATGCTGATACTACTGCCCTTGAAAACCACTGGTTCAAAGGAAGTGCTTCAAATTCAACTGTAACAAGATTATCTTTCATGACTTTCTCCTATCTCTATATTTGAAATTTCTTCTATTGCAAGTTCTCCATTGTCAACTTTTTTCATCAAGGAAAATACTCCTGACATATATAGTATTCGCTCAACAAATTTGTCGCAGCCACAAATGACAACTTGTCCGTCTTTAATATTTATCTTTTTGAATCGTCCCAAAACAATGCCTACTCCTGAGCTATCCATAAATGACACTTTGGCAAAGTCAAATACAAGATTTTTGGCTTTGTACATATCCATAGTTTTGTCAATATCTGTACGTATTTTTTCTGCAACATGGTGGTCTATTTCTCCAAATAATTTGGCTATCAAAATGTCGTCTTTCATTTCAAAAATTGTTTCCATATAAAAACCCCCTTTTGTCCATTATATATCCAATGATTTCCATTGTCTTTAGGAGACTTTGACGATTTTCCACTATTTTTGTCGAATGGTCATATCTGCAAATTTATAGCTGAAACTGAGAATCATTATCACTTATCGCTGTAATTAAGGCCCGAAAAAAATAAATCTTGAATTTGCTCATGAAATCGCAAAAAATTGATGGCTAGTGAGCAGATTTCTCAAAAAAATGGGTTTT
>JAVXAG010000115.1:0-5299 GCA_036660615.1 Anaerovoracaceae bacterium | reverse complement strand
GAAATTATTTTTTTGCTGGAAGAATTAGCGGGTTTTTACACTTTTCATTGCCAATTTTTAATGATTTGCACGTGGTTTTTCCATAAATTCCCATCCGCCTTGAATGACAACTCAGATGACTTGCCTAGCATTTTAAAAAGTGAGTGACAAAGTTTTTCAATGTTTTATTCTTATTTTGGGTTTATCTGACTAATATATTCTTCAAGCTCTTTTAAACTTCTTGGAAGTGGCAGAGTTTTGTCTAAAATTCCTTTTTGACATAGGCTATTAAACAGTTCCAAAGCCGCTGGCTGTTCAAGGTTTGTAAGTTTCAAAGCTTCTTTATTTGTGAAAACTTCAACTGGTGGCCCATATAACAAGGTTTTTCCGTCGTGTATTACGGCAACTTCGTCTGCCCACTCATATGCATAATCCACATTGTGTGTTGCCATCAATACTGTAATTCCTTTGGATACCAATATGTCTACAAGTTTATTTACAATTGTTGTGTGTTTTGGATCGAGAGCGGCAGTTGGCTCGTCTAAAATAATTATTTCTGGATTCATAACCAAAACGTCTGCTATGGACACTTGCTTTTTCTGCCCACCACTTAGGGAATGGGTTGGTCTCTTGGCAAAAGGCGTTATTTCCAAAATATCAATTACCTTATTTACAGCCTCTAAGGCTTCTTCTGGACTCATTCCAATGTTTAGTGCGCCAAAAGAAATTTCCTGAGTTACGCTGGCTGAGAAAAGTTGATTGTCCGGATCTTGAAAGACAATTCCAACTTTCGTTCTAAGGTCGATTAAGCCTTTTTTTGAGTAGTCAACTGGTTTACCATCTATGGATAACGTCCCCTTTGTCGGTCTATGTATTCCATTGCAGCAAAGAAAAAACGTTGATTTTCCTGAACCGTTTGCTCCCATAAAAGCCACTTTTTTGCCTTTTTCTATCTCTAGTGAAAGTCCGTTAAGTGAGTAGCTTTTTTCGTCATCATATGAAAAGAATAAATCTTCGGCTTTTAAAATAATATCTCCCATTTTTTCTCCTAACTAAAAAGTTTTATGTATATTGTAAATCCCAGTAAAAACAGCTGGAATATCGTAATCATTATTATGTTTTTTTTCTTTGGTGGCAAATCTTCTTCTAACACTTTGATTTCGCCATCGTAACACCTTGACTCCATTGCGTCAAACAGTGCGCTGGATCTTTTCATTGCTCTAATAAATAGTACCGATGCCATAGCCCCAAAGGATTTCATTGAGGTTTTGTAGTCTTTATGACCAAGTCTGGCTTTCTGTGATGTGGTAATGTAGTATGCGATATCTAGTAAGACAAATATAAATCTGTAAATTAATAACATAAGTTCCACCAATAATTGTGGACAGTGAATTTTTCTAAGCACCGAAAGTATATCTGTCATAGGTGTGCTAAGGGATAGGAAATATAGACACGAAACACTTGCCAATGCAGTCAAAATTAGTTGGACTCCAAAAGCGATGGATTCCCAAC
Source organism: Anaerovoracaceae bacterium (assembly GCA_036660615.1). GTDB lineage: Bacteria > Bacillota > Clostridia > Peptostreptococcales > Anaerovoracaceae > JAVXAG01. The sequence continues at coordinate 3,808 of JAVXAG010000115.1, read as the reverse complement.
TTCCCGTAATATAATAACTACCAATTTGAAATGCAAATGCATCAAGTGGCGTCTTTGATAGGTTGAGTATAATTGTTACTGTACTGAGAAGTAAAAATGCTGACGGTACAAGCATCAATTTGTTATATCGGCGCCAAGGAATTCCGCCAAATTTAATTGACAGAATCCCATTAACACCTAATACAAATATCGCTAAAGTAATCGAACGACTTACTATGCAAAACACTAGTGTAAGCATTGCAAAAGCGAATTTTTCCGAAGCATTTACATATCTCAGCTTTGATAAATAACAAAGCTTGTCAATGATTATCATTTTTTCTCCTGTTTGTCCTCTTGGTTTTTTTCTTGTTTGTATCTTTCATAAAAGCGTCCCATAAAGAAAGCTATTATTCCCACTCCTATTCCTGTTTGTAAGCAGAAAAGAAGACTTTCAACTTCCCCTGGAAGTTCTCCATCTATTAATTGTTCCAAAATCGGTGTAAACCAAGGTTCATATGAATCTCCTTGAATCTGTTCCACCATTACGCTTCCCGCATCGTCAGAACCACCAAATTCAGCGTTTCTCTGTACAAAAAACGGAACAACTGCTATTACTACTGTTAATATTAGTAATATAATTACTGTCTTTTTATTTTTACTCATTATTCTGCCTCCTTCATAAACCCAATAGCTTTTAACTCTGGTTTTGCAAAGGACTCAAGCCCAATGATAATAATTACTGTCAACATTCCCTCTACTATTGCAAGTGGCAACTGAGTCGGTGCGAAAACTCCAAGGAATTTAATCGCCGAAGCCCCAATGCCTCCCACCTCTGATGGAAATGCCAGTGCCAGCTGAAAACTTGTAACGCAATATGTAAACACGTCTCCAAGTGCTGCTGCCAAAAATACCGATACTTTCTTTCCTATGTTTGCTTTTGTACAAAGCTTATATATTCCGTATGAAATAAACGGCCCAGCTATTGCCATTGAGAATGTATTTGCTCCCAAACTAGTAATTCCACCATGTGCAAGTAATATTGCTTGGAATATCAAAACGATGATTCCCAATATACTAACTGCTGCTGGTCCAAAAAGTATAGCTCCAAGTCCTGTACCTGTCATGTGTGAACAGCTTCCAGTTACTGAAGGTATCTTTAGTGATGAAATTACAAATATAAACGCTCCTGCCATTGCAAGAACTGTAATCACCTTTTTGTTTTCCTGTAAAGTTTTTCTAATGGAAAAGAATCCTACTGCTAAAAATGGCAGACAGATTGCGCCCCACCCTATGCAATGCATTGGTGGTAAATACCCCTCCATAATATGCATTCCACTTGCTGTTGGCACTACTGCAAACATTAATGCTAGCATTGCCGTTAAAATTACAATTTTTCTTTGCCCTTTTGTCATTGTTTTCTCCTTTCAAAATTATGTCTAAATAACAAAATACGCCTTACCCACATTGTGGATAGGCGTCTAACACGCTGGTATTAAAGTGAAATTAATTGTTTTGTTCCCAATCTAATTTTTCTAATAAAGCCTGCGTGATACACCCAGCCATCGTTCGTAGCTTTCGTGTAAATCGGCAGCAAGTAGGCAGTTCTTCTGACTTCGACATCAATGTTATACCTTGCCTTCCCAGTTTCCCAGTGGCTAAATAAGGTAAACTCCGTCTTCACAGCGGCGTGACCGTGCGAGCATTTACTCGCTTCTCTTTTAACCCATCTAAGGGCCTTACTTACTTTCAATTGTCCTTTCATTCTATACGTTTTGCGCTTTATTGTCAATAGAAATATCAGCCTATACTTGCCACCAAAACCGTCAAATCATCTCTTTCCCTCAGTTGATATTTTTCGGCAGCTTTGTTGACAATTAGTTCCGATACAGTGTCTGGATCTTTTGAAGTCATCTGTCCAATTCTCTCTTGAAGCCAGTTGCAACTTGGGTCTCCTCTATCGCAATCAGTCACTCCGTCGGAAACCATAATAAACAGATCCCCTCTTTTTAGTTTTACATCTTGGTATTCAAGTTTCAATCCGTCTGTTATCCCAATAGGCAAAGCCGGAACTTTTACCATATCTACTTTGTTCCCTCTTTTGATAAATGTTGTAGCGGCTCCCATTTTAAATAGTTTGGTTCTTCCTGTCTGTGGATTTATCAGTGCCAAGTCAACTGTTGAAAAAATCTCTGATTGGTCTTTTGTCAGCAATATTCCGTTTATGGTTCTCATGGCCAAATCTACGTCAAATCCTGCTTCAAGAAGTTTACCTAGAGTTGTTACAACTAGTTTGCTTTCGTTTGAGGCATCTTGACCTTTGCCCATGCCATCGCTGAGTATCATTGCTATTTTCCCATCGGACAAAATTGTACAAAGGCTGCTGTCTCCCGAAACTCCTTCAAATGCATAGTTTGCCCCACCTGTATGTATCTGCAATTTATCAATGTTGATGTTATTACTGCGAGTCAAACTTGTAGTTTTGCCATTATCTATGTTTGCCAATATTTTATCCACTACTTTTTCCATTCCCAAAAACTGGTATGAAATTATCTGCCTACTATCTCGCGCCACCCCATAAAGTTGCCCCAAACTGTTGAAGTTTTCTTTTTGTACTGCCAATTTTTCTTTGACTCTTTCCAATTTAATATCTGCATCTGTGACTTCTGTTGGAATAATTCTGTTTTTTATTGTCATGGCAGCAACCGCCAGTATTGATGAAGGTATTGCGAGGAAAATTGCCGTAGCAATAGCTACAACGTAAATGTCAGCTGTTGATTGGGCAAAGTAAACTGCACAAATTGAAACGCCTATGACTGTCTTTCTGTACTGTTCTGTAACAAATGTTGCCGCAAACTCACCCGCCAAAACTCCAATAAGCAAACAGATTGCCATTGTTTCTATGTTTTCTGTTATTCCAATGCAAAACCCTACTACTCCAATTGTAGCTGCTGCCAAAATCGTATTGCTTATATTTCCGTCTGCCTGAATAAACATAATCAATAGTAGCCACAAAAGCAATATCACTTGATAAACTCCCACTCCTGCTATTGCCAGTATTGCAGTCGCCGCAAAGGACAGCACTATCTTGTCTGTAGAAACTTTTTCTATTTTTTTATCTTTGACTCCATTGAAAACAATTTCAGCTACTATATGGAATATTTTTACAAATACTGCCACAAGTATTACTTCTTTTATGATTGTTTCTACCTGAAAAAGATATGTAATATTATTTATTACGTAGTACAAACAATTGGCTACTATGGTGACTGCGCAAGCTATTGCCGTTCTTTGGTTAATATTTAGTTTTACGTTATTCAAAAAAAGAAATAGCAAACCACAAACAATTATGGCTGCCATATCTCCCCACGAATGCAACTGCTGTTGATAGTATGTCATCATCGACAGCCACATAACTGGCACCAAATAAATATTCACTGTATTTACCGACATCATTACGGTTATCAGTGCAATGGCGCATGGAAAAGTATTTGTAAACATAACTACTCTTCCAATCAAAAATGTGGCAACTATTGTTGCAGCAATCACTTTTATATTAACTTTTTCTCCACTTCTAATGAGTTCTTTTTCTTTTATCTTTTGTACAAGTTCCATATCACATTTCAATCCTTTCTCTTTGGATTTTGTATATATGGAATATTATACCTAACGGTTTAAGGTTATTCTGTCGAAGACAGTTGTCGAATAAAAAATATTTTGAGGTAGAGAATTATATTATCCCAAAAAACCACTTTGCATTTTCCAATGTTCTCTTTGCTACATCTTCGTAAGTCATTTCCTTTATCTCCGCAACTTTTCGTGCAGTAAACTC
>JAVXAG010000114.1:0-5305 GCA_036660615.1 Anaerovoracaceae bacterium | reverse complement strand
TTTGCACACAAAAATGGCTGTCCCGCTAGGCGATAAATAATCACCAGGCGCAACAGCCACTAAAGTTTTATTCTACATATTTGACTTTATTTTGCTAATCCAAAAGTCTTCGTTGACCATTTAGTATAATAGTCTTCTCCAGCTATTGTTTTAAAGCCTCTTACTTTATAGAAATATGTGTTTCCGGCTTTTAAGCCTTTAGTATTCTTATACGTTGTCTTTGTTGTGGTAAACGCTTTTGTATATCCACTATTTTTCTTATCTGATTTGTATACTTGATACCCATCTACTTTATAGTCTTTTGATTGAGTCCAGTTTACTTTTATTGCACCCTTTGTAACCTTTGAGGTTGCTTTTAGAGTGATTCCCTCTATTTCATCAATAAGTTTTTGGTCTTCTACAGAAATTGCTTGTTTTTCTGAACCTTTATATTCAGTAGTTCCAAGCATCTTTGAGAATGCAAAATTACTAATGAATCCATATTCATCTCTTTGGTGTCCCTTGTTTGTCAATGTATTTGCAAACAGAGCTACATCAAGTCCATCATTTTTGTATTCAAATCCTTGAATTGAGCCGTTGATATACTTATCATAAGCCGCTTTTTGTTCTTCTGTAATTCTAGGAATGAATCCTTCTGTTGGAGCTTTTGTTCCATCCATTTTTACAAGTACTGTTGCTTCCTTTGGAACGTCTTGGAAATATCCAGCGCCGTATCCGTAGAAAATGTTGTCGTTTTCTGCAATGTATGTACTGTTGGTCAATGTATTATTTGGATAAGTTACATATCCCATGCAATCCATAGCATCATCAGAACAACTTACAAGATTAACGCCCTTGATCAAACTAGAAATTCCCTTCATTGCATTATATCCGTATCCAATATATGGAGTTCCAGATTTTACCTTGTCAAATGCAGCTCCACTATCTCCTAATGGACTTGCTCCTAAGATTATATCTGCTTCTTTTAAGTCATCTGTTGTTTTAAAGTTCATTGCTTCCATTGCTACTCTATCATAGTTCCATCTAGCATTACCTACACTACTTGAATTTATAAATCCAGAATCGTTTGGTGCTGATTTTCCCATGATATATACTGTTGGCATTTCTTTTATTACAGTAGCTTTGATATTATCAGTCTTAGCATATACGCCTACTGCTGTTAATAAGTATTTGTCTGCTACAGTTAGGAAATCATCATATGAACATACGAAATTACCTTTTTCTGTGCCTTCAGTTATCATTGCAACAACTTTTCCGTCAGCTAATAATTTGTTAACAGCTGATGTTGAATCTTCTGATACATTCTTGATTATTACGTCAGCATTCTTAACGCCTGTAAAGAATGTCTTTATTGTCTTTAAATATTTCATAGCAGCATTATAGTTCATATCGCTACCACAAACTGCATCAATTTTTTTATAGTCAGCAGGTTTTGTTACAGTCTTCATATCAAAGCCTCTAAGCTCGCTAAAGTTGTTTGCTGCCTCTGAATAAAGAATTGTCCATGAGTCAATAAATGTACCGTCATACAGTAATTCATTTGCTACTGAACGTTTTGCTTGATACATAGAAACAATCATCGTTCCAGCAGGATATTTTACACCTTTATATGTAAATGCTGCTTTTGTAATGTTTACTTCTATATCATTTCTTGTAGCCATTTCCATGAAATCTGCTGCTGCCTGAATGTTCTTTTGATTCTTTTTGTCTAATGGAATAATGTAGCATTCAGGGTAGAAATTCTTGTTTTCGCCTGCTTTGTTAAAGATAGGACGGAACATATTTGCTTCAGCTCCCTCAACATCCTTTTGGTCGCAGTACCAAGGTCCTACTTTAGCTTTTGAGTTTTCATTGTAAACGCCTCTCTTAAATATTTCAGTTTGGCATTTCAAATATGCTTCTTTTTCTTTTGCAACATATGCAGTCTGGCCTACTATGCCATAGCTAACAAGATCCACAGTATCATCACTATATGCAGGAAGCTCTACAGTGTAAGCTGCAGTACCATGAAGCATAGAGAATTGTGGTGTATAACTTGTAGACATATCGTCCCAAGGATCTGCCCAATATGTTTCTTTTCCTTTACCCGTATACTCTAGGTAATCACGTTGTGGTGTGGAATAAGAATTGTAGCTAGTATTGTTTGCTACTGCCGCAATACCCAAAGCCTCTCCACCAGTCATCAAATGTTTGGACAACAAATCATATTCAAAATTTGGTCCATGTGGTGGATCACAAGGTTCAACTTGGAATTGCTCTATTCTTCCATGGAATTCAGTAAATGAAACTGGGTTGTATTTTCCTATCATTTGTTGCATTCCACTTGTTTCAGGTGTTGTCTGGAACGCATTATCACGATTCAAATCGTAACCATTTTGTGCAGTACGTGTACTGTACGTACGTCCATCAACGTTCTCTGATGGTACTATAATAAAGAATACATCTTTTAGCATTTTATTAATATTTGCTTTTCTTGTTTCTTGTTTATAGAATTTATTAAGGTCAACTTTTCCAGAAACTTTTTTATCTTGTTTAATATATCCAAGTAAAGTTGCTTTATCTTTGACTAGATCAGGTGTTGCCAAACTTCCTTCTGTGTTCTTTGGTCCACGTTCTTTGGCAAGCTGAGCTTTTCCAGCTTTAGTAAATCCAGTTAAATAATTGTACTTAATTTCTTTGTCTGTAACTAATTTTCTTGCGAAATTTAGTATTCCATCAGTTGCTGCAACTTCATTTGAGTGAACATTAGAGTACAAAACTGGCACTCTTAAATTCTCACATTTATTGTTTTTAATTCTTTCTAATGCTTTTTTAGGATTATTTTCTGCAAGTTTATTGTATGCAAGCCAGTCATCAACTGAACTTTTCTTATCAGCGATAATCAAATATGGAATATCGCGTCCACCTGTTGATGTACCCAATGATTCTTTGCTTACATATAAATTTGTCTTTGCATTTGCTATCTGATCTATAGCTTGGTATACCTCAGCCATAGTGTGATAGCCATTATATGGAACTACTTTAACCGATGCTTTACCAACGATTGCACTATTCAATGAAACTGAAAAATCAAAGTATCCACATATGTCAAGATACTTTCCTCCATTTGAATGTGGTGCGCTGAAATCTTTATTATCTCCGTCATAGAAATAGCAGCTGGAATCAAATGTTATGTCCAAATATGTTTTATCGCCGTCTTTTCTCAAGACTTTGGTTTTTACTGTAAACATATCTTTGTCATTTTGACCATCCCATGTTGATAATTCTCCACCATTTTTCTGGTTTGGAAACAGTTTTGCATCTAAATATGGTTTTTCCATATCTCTCGTAAGTGATAACACAACTTTGTCTATATCACCTTCGGCTATTCCTTTAACCGGAACGGAATATGTCACATCGCTGCTATCCTCTGAAAGAGATATCTGATATGTAGCTTCGTATTTTGAAGCCTCAATTGGTTTTGGCGACGAATTTGCAAATGCCGTCATAGGTGCGGACAACGCAAGTATCAAAACTACTACTAGTATTCTTCTCGATGCTCTTGTCCTGTAATTTACATACGTTTTTCCCATAATGTTCTCCTTTTTAATTAAATAAAAAATAAATTAGAATTTTGAGATTATTGTACTCTTGTTTCACTAATATGTCAATATTCCCAGCAGAAGTGACAAAAAAATACAGTATTTTCTTTGGATATAAAAGGCTCCTCCTTATGAATAAATAATCCACTAAGAAGGAGCTTTTTTAATTTTCATTTATGTCTTATCGTTATATTTACATGCCATTTTCTTTGGCTTCATCATAAGTAAAGTGATTTACGCTGGCACCTTTTATGTTTTCTCTCAGTGCTGCCACTGCTTCTTGATTTTCTTCGTCAGCAGTAATTGTCACCAGATTTTCCAAATCATATAAAGGTGAAAAGTCGGTAGCTTTTATTCCAACTAATGAAATCTCTGTTAGGTCTTTCATATCCTTTAATGGGCTAAGGTCAACAATGCTGGTCTTATTCAAATTGAGTATTTTCATATTTTTGCAATCTCTTATTCCACTAATATCCATTAGTCCCTTGCATTTCTCAAGGTTTAAGTTTTCTAAATTGGTTTGAGTTTTTAACCCGTCCAAATTAGTAATATTGCGACAACCATTCATATCTAATTTATTCAATTTTGGCATTTTATCAAACACTGCAAGGTCTTCGCTGTTAATGGAAAGTTCCGGTATAAACAAAGTGTCCAATGTGGTAAACTGGTCAAGCCCACTTATATCTTCTAATGATTCGTATCCAAATAGATTAAGTGATGTTAACCCTGCTGGTTCAACATTTATTTCTTCTATATTCTTTGCTGAATAGTCCGCAGCTCCTGATAGCAAGTGGTATGCAATGGCAATTATTACCACTAATATAACCGCACCAATGATAAGTCCCATATGTGATTTTTTCTTGTCTCCATATTCAACTGCTGCTGTATTTCCCTGTGAATTTACTACTGATGGTGTCCCCTCAGTCTCAGTTGCCTTTGCAGTTTCGTAAGCTTCTTTTGCCATATTTAGTGATTTATCCACTTCCTTATCTGCCATATTCCTAAAGAATTGTGCCTGTGGTCTATTATCGGTATATACTTTTTGGAAAAATGATTTGTCTTGGTTCGATTCCTCCGCTTTAATCTGTTCTTTAATATCGCCTCTTGATGTCCCCTTTAAATATTCATTTACAACCTCATTGGAGGATTCAACCGCAGAAGATTCAACCGGAGTTTCACGAGAAGCTTCATATGAGTTTTCTTGAATATTTTTATTAACCTTTGCTTTTTTTACCAGTTTCACAACTATAACTACCGCAACTATGGCGACTAATGCAATAAGCGCTAGAAAAATTGTAGATACGTTAGCAAATCCAAAACTATACATCCTTATACCTCCTTAATATATGTTCCGTATATATTTGCATATCATTATACTCCCCCCCTAGAATAATGCAAGCGATATTTAAATATTGATACAATTCTTGTAATTTGTTTAGATGTTTTGGTTGTATTTGTTGTTTGGTTTTTGGTTTTTGGTTTTTGGTTTTTGCCGCTTTTGGTTTTTGGTCTTTGGTTTTTGCCTTTTTGTCGTTTTCCAATTTATGACAAATATGTAATAAACAACTGTGAGAGGTGAGTTCTAAGATTCAGCTACGGTTATGGCTGGCGCTGAAACGGGGGCTGTGACTGGACTGTGGATAAAACTGAAATCAATACCAAAACTGATGTTGAAACCAATGGCGAAATCAATGGCGAAATCAATGGCGAAATCAATGGCGAAA
>JAVXAG010000113.1:0-5414 GCA_036660615.1 Anaerovoracaceae bacterium | reverse complement strand
TATAATATATATACAATATACACGTAATATTTATTTTATTTAATACAAAAAAGGAGAACAATTTTAATGGAAAAGTTATTTAAACTTAAGGAACATGGTACTGATGTGAGAACTGAAATCATCGCCGGTACTACTACATTCCTTTCAATGGTTTATATCTTAGCAGTTAACCCAGGAATGCTGGCTGCTGCTGGTATGGACGCTTCCGCAGTATTTACAGCCACTGCTGTTTCTGCAACTCTAGCTACATTGTTTATGGCATTCTTTGCCAACTACCCTGTTGCCTTGGCTTCTGGAATGGGACTAAACGCATACTTTACATATTCTGTATGTATCCCAATGGCAGAGCAAGGAATAAACAATCCTTGGCAAATCGCATTGACTGCGGTTTTAGTAGAAGGTATCATATTTGTACTTTTATCACTATGTAATTTCAGAGAAAAATTAGTTAACGATGTACCTGCTAATCTAAAATACGGCATCACTGCTGGTATTGGATTATTTATCGCCCTAATCGGTCTTAAATCTGCTGGTATCGTTATTGCTTCACCTGCTACTTTAGTAGATTTAGGTTCTGTTGGAACTCCACAATTTGCTCTTGCAATAGTTGGTCTATTAATAATTGCAGCATTATTCCACTTTAATGTTAAAGGATATATCTTATGGGGTATTCTTGCTACATGGGTTTTGGGCATGGGTGCTCAAGCTATCGGTTGGTATGTTGTTGACATCGACGCTGGTGCTTTCTCATTGTTCCCAAGTTTTGCAAATGCAAGTTTCTTGCCTGCTGCTCCAACTTGGTTCGCATTTGACTTCTCATATGTAACTGGACACTTTATGGAATTTGCAATAATTGTTTTCTCTTTCTTGTTTGTAGATTTATTTGATACAGTAGGAACTCTTATCGGAGTAGCTTCAAAGGGTAACTTACTTGATGAAAACGGAAATTTACCTAACGCAAAAGGTGCTTTGTTAGCAGATGCTTGCGGAACAATCGTTGGTTCAATGCTTGGTACTTCAACTGTAACAAGTTATGTTGAATCAAGTGCTGGTGTTGCTAATGGCGGAAGAACTGGTCTTACTGCTGTTACTACGGCTGTATTATTCATAGTAGCATTGTTCTTCTCACCAATTTTCTTGGCTATCCCAGGATTTGCAACTACTCCTGCCCTAGTATGGGTTGGTCTGTTGATGATGAGTTCTGTAAAAAATATGACTTTTGATGGTGATATTGCTGACGTACTTGGTGGCTTCCTTGCTATTATCATGATGCCTTTCGCATATTCAATCGCTTACGGTATTATGTTCGGAATCCTATCATGGGTTACATTAAAGACACTAACAGGAAAAGCAAAAGACGTTCCTCTAGTTATGTGGATTTCAAGTGGACTATTTGTTCTAAAGATCATAACAATGATTATTTAATCAAATATAGTTGATAATGAATTATGTATCAGGCAGTAATTACGCTGCCTGATATTTTTTAGCAGTTAAACCTTGAATGTCGGGTGGTTTCGGAGTATAATTGTTATTGTTGTTTTACAAATATTGTGAGATTTGAGAAAGGAACATTTGTTATGTTTTATGAAATGACTATAGCTGGCTTAAAACGCCAATTACCTTTATGTAAGATAAATGACGACGTTTTTATAGGCGCATTCATTATGTTTGGCGACGTTGAAATTACTGTTGCTACAGCAAAAGAATTACTTAAAAAAGCCCCTGAATTCGATGTAATTATTACAGCGGAATCAAAAGGTATTCCACTTGCCTATGAGATGGCAAAGCAAGCTGGATCACGTGATTATATTGTGGCTAGAAAAGCGCCAAAACTATATATGGAAAATATCATATCTACCCAAGTAGATTCCATCACCACTGACCATATCCAAACCCTTTGTATTGGCCAGACAGAGAATGATATGATGAAAGGCAAACGTGTACTTATAGTGGACGATGTTATCAGTACTGGCGAGTCACTGCTTTCACTTGAAACACTTGTAAACCAAGTTGGTGGAAACATTGTAGGTAAAATGGCAGTCTTAGCAGAAGGTGATGCAACTGATAGAACAGACATTACTTTCCTTGAACCGCTTCCACTGTTTAATAGTGACGGTTCCCCAAAATAACATAAACAAAAAGAGTAGCTGATTTATATTATGTAAATTGACTACTCTATATTTTTTTATTCTAATTTCGTAAAAAGGGATTATCGCCCCTTTAACTTTTGCTTTTCAAAGGATCTACAATTCTAACCCACAAGTTTCAACTAAGAAAGCTCTGATTTTGTTCTGTCTTTCTGCAGTATCCTCAGGCCATACAAATAAGTCAACTCCAGCCATACTGGCATGATCCACCGCGTATATTGGAAGCTCACTTTCGTATACAGCATCACTAGCTTCTGGTCTAAACCCATTGATATTTTTGTTAGGTCCGCCATTTAGAATCAAACCGGCGATTGGGCCGATTTCATCAAGATAGCTGCGAGATACATCGTGGTCACATATTACCGCCGAAGCACCAAGCTGTTCTACATCACTCTTAATCAATTGGCAATTTTCATGCCCCAAATCAACAATAACTATAGTTCCCTTACTCATTTCCTATTCCTCCGTTTTCAAAGATAGTTTGCCATAAACTACAAATCTGGCATCTTCGAAATCATAAGCACATGTACTTAGCATTAACATTTTATCATCAGCTGTCATCGTCACATCAGTGTCGATTAAAGATTCCTCTCTTATTAGGTCTAAATAATCTTTCTTGGATTCTTTGGTCGCAAAATCTATTGTATATTGGTTCCCATCTGCTGGTATGGTAGCAGCTGCAAAGATTTCTACCGTATACCTTTTGGTAGGAGTCAAAAGCACCATATTCTTGTGTTTGTTATAATAGCTTTGATTTTTGTATTTATCTAGGCAAGCAAACATACTTCCATCTTTCATGTGATGCCCATATATTATAGTATTAAATCCGCCAAAATTCTTTTTGCATCTAAAGTCAATGAAAAGGGAGCCTTTGCCGTTGACCTCTCCCGTTGGGATTGTATACAAATATTTTTGGTTGTTAGGGCCTTGAACAACTGGATAATTTATCTTTGTATTTTTACTATAAAGCCACCCAAAAATTTCTTTATTTTGTTTCTTTAATTTGTCAAAATCTATATTGATAAGATGGGAATCTTCTTTTATTCCGGCTACCTTTTTTATTTCGTCATATTCTTTTGTACCTTCATGATATCCACTAATAATAGTGTATACTTTGTATCCACTGAAGCAAATAATCATTATCAAAATAGCAATTGTTATTCTAAAAAACCACTGTTTTTTCTTGTTCATAAGCATACCTCTTTTGTATATTATACTATTAATTTCTAATTAGTGCCACGAATATTTGCCTACTTTAGTCAAATAATATCCATTATGAAATCAAATATTTTAACAACTACAAATAATTCAATATTTATTCCTATACTAATGTTTGCTATGGGTGGCATTGGCTACGGCGCCATGGAAATCATCTTCAGAGGTTATACTCATTGGTCAATGTGCTTAACGGGGGGAGCATGTGTTTTGACATTTTTTTATCTTGAGGAAATTATTGATTCTATGTCCGTCTTTGCCGCCGCCCTTATTGGTGCTACAATTATTACGATTTATGAATTTTCCATAGGTCTTGTAGTAAACATTTGGTTTGGTTGGAATGTCTGGGATTATACTATGCGTCCGGGAAATGTACTTGGACAAATTTGCCCACTATTTTTTGTTTTATGGTTCTTCCTTTGCCTGCTTTTCTTCGGTTCCATAAAATATTTTAAGAATTATCTCTAACCCCCTTTTAATAATCTCCTATTTTCTATATAATATTGATATTAACAGAGATAGGAGATTTTTTATGTCTACATATAATTATATGAAATTGCAAAACGGTACGGATATTCGTGGCGTTGCCTTGGCGGATATTCCATCTGAACCTGTGAATTTGGACACAGTAGAAACACAGATGATTGCCAAAAGTTTTTTGCTTTGGCTAAGTTCAAAGACAAAAAAGGAATTTGATACCATTACGATTTCTATCGGTCACGATTCAAGACTTTCTGCCCATAGCCTAAAAGCTGCTTTTATCGAGGCACTTTTACCATTTGGCGTAACCGTTCTTGACGCAGGTCTAAGCTCCACGCCGGCAATGTTTATGTCTACAATATTCAAAGAATATGCTTGTGATGGTGCTATTATGATTACGGCCAGTCATCTTCCCTTTAACCGAAATGGTTTCAAGTTTTTTGATGTAAATGGTGGTCTAAACAAAGGAGATATCACTCAAATATTATCTTGCTGTCAATCCCAAAGTGAACTTTCGTCTATGGTGAAAACCGCTCCCACAAAACTCGGAGTTTGTAAAACAATTGACCTGATTGGCACTTACTCTGCACACCTTAGACAAATGATTATAGATCAGGTTGATTCAAAAGTTGATAGCCAAATGCCACTAAAAGGAATGAATATCGTCGTAGATGCCGGCAATGGTGCTGGTGGTTTCTACGCAACTGAGATTTTAGCTAATCTAGGGGCAAATATATCAAACAGCCAATTTCTTAACCCTGATGGCACTTTCCCTAATCATCCTCCAAATCCAGAGGACAAAAATGCTATGGAGTCTATCTGCAAAAAAGTTCGAGAATCAAAGGCGGATTTTGGATTGATTTTTGACACAGATGTGGATAGATCTTCTGCCGTTGATGGAAATGGCCGAGAAATAAATCGAAACGGAATCGTTGCTTTGGCTGCGGCACTTATTGCCGACGAACACCCTGGCACAACTGTTGTGACTGACAGTATTACCAGCGACCAGTTAACCTCTTTTTTAGAAAATCAGTTGGGGTTAAAACATCTTCGTTTTAAAAGGGGATACAAGAATGTAATAAATAAGTCCATAGAATTGAATCAAAGTGGTGTGGACAGCCAGCTGGCAATTGAAACTTCTGGCCACGCAGCTTACAAAGAAAACTACTTCCTTGATGACGGTGCATATTTAGCGACAAAAATCGTTATAAAGGCTGCCAAACTTAACCTAGAAGGCAAAACTCTTGACTCTTTAATCAGCTCACTAAAAGAACCTATGGAAGCTTCGGAAATAAGGTTTCCTATTGTGACGGAAGATTTCGGAAAATACGGAGACGGGATACTCAGTGATTTAGAAGAATGGGGAAAGAAAAACCAAACTCTTTTGGGTTGCAATGTAGTCTCACCTAATTTTGAAGGAGTAAGAATTTCCTTTGATAATCAAGATGTAACTGGTTGGTGCTTGCTTAGAAAATCTTTGCATGATCCCATTATGCCATTTAATGTTGAAACCACAACTGTAGGTGGCTGCAATAAAATATATGAATACTTAATCGATTTTTTAGCTGACTA
>JAVXAG010000112.1:0-5490 GCA_036660615.1 Anaerovoracaceae bacterium | reverse complement strand
CTTCTTACAATTACGTTATTAAACTTTTTCATAATTTTTATCTCCTTTTCGATACAATAAACTTTATCTATAAATATATTATATACAATATATTGCTCTTGTCAATGGAATTTTCTGAGAATATACAATATATTATATTATTCATTTAATGTTCACATTCTTTTCACATTATGATATAATGACCTCGACGGACGCCATGTGGCGAATTTATAGTATAATATCCACAAACATAATATTTTATTCGTAGGGGGAAAAAATGAACAAATTTAAAACACTGAAAGATCATGTATATGATTACATCGCAGAACAGATACTAGTAGGTAATCTTTTGCCGGATGAAAAAATTAACGAAAGTTCGATTATTCAAGAACTGTCTATTAGCCGAACGCCTGTCCGAGAAGCATTAATTCAACTCTCATCTGAAGGCATTTTGAAAAATGTTCCTAGAAAAGGTTTCGTTTTAAAGTGTTTAGACGAGAAAGAAGCCTCCGAACTATATGTTGTTATTGGTATTCTTGACGGCTTATCAGCGAAATTAGCTTGCAATATTTTGTCTGAAAGAGATTTAAAAGACATGCAATTCTACATAGACAGTATGGATCTGGCAATCCATTCAAAAAACTATGAAATGTACCTTAATCAACAAAAGGCTTTTCATCAAGTTTATATTGACCTTTGCAAAAACGATGCTCTCATTGAAAACCTAGAAAAAATGAAAAACAAGTTTTTGAGAAGAAGTTATAACGACGATCCAAATGGTGTTACATATAACGTTTTATTGGCTACCAATGAAGAACATAAGAAAATATTGAAATTATTTAAAGAACGAGATTCAGAAGGCGTAATGGACTATCTAGCAAATACTCATTGGGCCCCTGCCAATGCTCACTTTGATTTGATGAGCCTAAATAAATAAGATACTGAAAGGTAATAATATGGAAATAAAATATTCGGTAAACACAGACAATACCATTACTATAGTAGAAATACTTGATCCAGTGGAAATAATAAAAATCCCGAAAACTATTGATGGCCATACAGTTATCGCCATAGGCGACGATATTATCCCAATGGGGACAAAGTCAAAAGTCAAATCAATTTCTTTGCCAAATACTATAAAAACAATTGGGAGCTATGCTTTTAACGATTTAAGGTATTTAAAATGTCTTTCCCTTGAAGAAGGCCTAGAAGAAATTGCTCCATTTGGCATATACACTTGCCCCGATTTACTGGAAATAAAAATACCCGCCTCAATAAAAATATTAGGCGAGTATTCTTTCGGTTATATGTATGAGCATGCGCGTTCCTATAAGCAAAACTACTTTACCGTAATTTGCAAGGATGGCAGCTATGCCCACCAATATGCTAAAGAAAATAATTTGACCTTTAAATTGTATTAGTTTTCATATCAAACTTTACTTTCCGTAGTCCCATAAAGCAGTACCATCTTTTGCTCGTTTGACCAATTGATAAGTAGTGCTTTTACTTTTAATTTTGTTTTTCTGTCCTCACTGACGATTTCGAGATTATCAGTATCTCCTCTTTTTATTCGCTCCATCAAGCAAGTCTCACAAGGCGACTCTTGTCCACCACGCAATGTTCTATAACAATATACACCATTCTGAGCACTAGGTAACAATTCCTGCATCTTATTGTTGGCATATTCAAGGGTGTGAGTTTCTGGATTTACAACGCAGAGATAATCCGGCAAAACATCAAGTATTTTCAATCTTGTATTTAAATTTTCTAAAACATTTGCCTCTGCTTTTTTCTTGAACAAGAAAACACTCAATATCTTCGCCAAGAAAGAAATCTTTTCTATTTCCTCAGACGTCCATACTCTATAGCTTTTACACTCATCAAATCCTATGAAACCGTAAATTTTATCACCATCTACAATGGTCTTTTGCAATGTTGCCATAACACCTTGTTCCTCTAGGGACTTTTTCTTATACGGCGTTAATTCACTTACATTGTTACAATAGAACAAACCCTTCTGGTCAAAACTATCCAAAAGTGATTCCTCGCCCTCATAAATTTCCACATTTTTCAAGTTAGCAATTTCAGAAGAAACGCCTGCACTGCACCATTCATAAATATTGCTAATGGTCTTGTTGCCTTCGCTGTTTTCAAATATATACACCCTGCTAACATGGTATTGTTGCCCTATTACAGAAAGTGCCATATTTACACTGATATTAAAATCTTTTGTGGCATAAAGCAATTCAAAGATATGTTCCTCGATGTTGCTTGCAACTTTTAGATTTTCCAGTTCCTCATCGTTTGTTCTGGTACTAATTACAGGATAACTGTCTGCCTCTTCTTCTTGATAAAGAACAAATTGATCTTTGCCGTTTTGTTTCGCCTTATAAAGCGCAGCATCTGCCTTTCGATAAATTTTCTCAAAAGATTCATTTGATCCATTAATTATAACGATTCCCATACTGCATGAGATTTTGTAATCACCTTTTTCCCCTGTATATGTCTGTCTAAAAGTAGCTGAAATCTCAGTCGCTTTTTTTAATACCCCACTAGTATCTGGAATATTCTTCATTACTACTGCAAATTCATCTCCGCCCATACGACCAACTATATCATCATTTCGGAACAAATCTTTTAATTTTGCACAGGCTTCTATTAAGACTACATCGCCAAAAGCATGGCCCAATGTATCATTTATTCCTTTGAAATTATCTATGTCCAAAACAATCAAAGCATGTACTCCATTTGGAGTTTCATTGATAATTTTACCTGTTAGTGTTGCTACTGCAACCTTATTATATAATCCAGTCATTGGATCTGTTTGTACTTTGTTTTCTAACATATCTGCGCGTTTTTTAATCTCATCTATGTCTGACATATATCCTACAAGGCGTGATGGTTTTCCAAATTCGTCCAAAAATATACTTAAATCGATTCTTGCCCAAATATAACTATTATCTTGCCTGCGCAATCTAGCTTCATAGCTAACTTTCCCTGTTTTAACTGATTCAATCATTGCATTCTTTGTCACCGCGCAATCGTCTGGGTGGAAAAAATACTTAGTTATGGCATCACGATATTCTTCTAACGGTAAGTTTGAATATCTGTTGGCATCTTCTATGAGTTTTTCTGCTTTTACTCCAAATATTCTTTCAGCATTTTCAAAATGTGTATATGTTTGATTCTTTAAATCTACTTCAAATAGTGTTCCACTTGATGCATTTATGGCAATTGAAAAACGTTTTTCGCTTAGTACAAGTTCTTGTTCTTGCTCTTTGATTGTAGTAATATCTGTAAGAATGCTGTGATTATGCAAGCCCTCTTCATCATTTACTAAGTATCCATTATCCATAACCCAAATCAAAGAACCATCTTTCTTGCGAATTCTATATGGTATTCTATAAACATTTCCTTTTAATATTTGGGTTCTATGCATTTCAAATGCTTCATTCAAGTCTTCCTCATAAATCAAATCCAAATATCTTCCCTGATGCATTTCATTGATATCTTCTAGGGTATACCCTGTCATATTGGTAAATCCCAAGCTTACATGATTTGCAATAATTTGATCTGGGTTTTTCCCCTCGGTTGCCACAACCACTCCTCCATTTATATTGTCAAGAAGTGACTGATATTTTTGATTTGCTAAATGCAATTCCTTATTGTGGCGCTTATTCCCCATGACAATCCACGCAAGCAACAGTAATGCTATTAGAATTATTTTAAGGGATAATTGCAATACCATCTGCCCAGTATTTTTTTTCTGTTGCATCATAAATGCTTCTGATACTATGCTAAAAGTGTACCAATCATTCACTGTTGATGGCATAAAACTTGCGAATAATTTTTCATTCTTATACTCAAATTCAAATCTGTAACTCTCGCCACTATTAATTGCCGCTTTTAGTTCTTTCATCGAGTAATTTATCATATTTCCCTTTTCAAAAAAGGTATATAAATTTTTAATCTTAGAATCGTTATTAATTTCTTTGTTGGCAAGAATAATATTTCCATCTCTTGATATAATGGCACCATAACCATCGCTGTAATATGAAGATTCCAGTAGCTGTTTCCCCGCTGTTGCTATTGGATACACTCCTAGCAGAACTCCTGTCACTTTTGTATTTTCTTTAATTGGCAATGCAATGACTATTTTTTTCATTCCATCTACCCTTGAGATTATTGGCTCACTGATATTGATCTCATCTGCCATTGCTTTTTTAAAATAGTTTCTGTCTGAAACATCTACTTCGACTCCATCATCTGCATAGCTTATCCCCTGCATATTGCAAATAGCCATTCTGGTAAATCCACCCACTTTAACCGCATTCTTTAATACATGTCGAATCTCTTGCTTTGACATATTATTTGCTTCATAGAAACTGCCCGCAAGTACATTCATTGCCTTAATATTATATGTAATTCGCTCCTCAAAAGCTCTATTATAACTCTTTGATACCTCAGAAAGTGTCCTATATGTTTCGTTGGTTAATGCCCCTTGCAATTGGCGAGAAAAATCAAAAACAGTGCTTGCTGCAACTGCAATAATAATCATTCCAATTACTATTCTAATGATATTTTTTCTATTTTTCATAAGCTTTTTCCTCCTACAACCGCAACTTGGGTTTATTTACCACTTAAGTGTATCATAACCATAGTTCCAAAGCAATCACTGATATTTTAACTATAACACAACTTTCTTTTCGCAACCTTTTTTCCATTGGTTCAGTAGTCAAAACTGAGCTAATATTTGAAGGTACCTGTTTTTTTGCAAAAAAATAAACCTTACAGTCATTGAGACCACAAGGTTTTTTGGTGCGCCTAGAGGGACTCGAACCCCCAACCTTCACATTCGTAGTGTGCTACTCTATCCAATTGAGCTATAGGCGCATATTTGCGTACTCGCTTATTATAAACTAAATGTGTACGCATTGTCAATACGGTTATGATGAATTTGTAGCCTACTTCTTTGAATATCTCACCAATGAAATTTTTTTTAAATACTCAATTTCTTGCTCAAGATAAGTCATTTTTTTCTCCAATCGTTTAAGTTCCACTTGGGAAACACCTCTACTTTTTTTTACATTTTCGGTTGCTGATAGGGGTCTGGTAAGGTTGCTGAAAGAACAGCCCTCAAGTGCCGCCTTCTTAATAGTATACGTCAACCCGTCTAAACGACTTTGTCCTAGAACCTTAGGATCATAGCCATATTTTTTGACTATCTGTGATACGTTCATACCCGCGGAGTAATCTTCCCAAAACAACTCCTTAAATGCTGTCGTAAAAGATATTGTATTTTTTGTTACCGACATAGTGTACTGATTTTCTGATAAAAGTACGATTTCCTCTTCTGTAAATTTTTTAACTGTCATATTCTTTTCCTATTCCCTTCTTATAACTAAGAATACCATGATTTCACAATTGAGGAAAGCATGGATCTCACCTCTATGTCCATTTTTATGGGTATGTTTTTCTCCTGTCTAAATTGGAGGGCTACTCAAAATTTAG
>JAVXAG010000111.1:0-5673 GCA_036660615.1 Anaerovoracaceae bacterium | reverse complement strand
CCCAATTTTGCCCAAGTAAAAACGGGCAACGCGTGATCATTGCCCGTAATAGGTTTTGCGTGATTATTAAATTTAATTTAAATTGAGTTAATTTGTTGAAACTATTTTAGTAAATCAATTTTTTACTGCGGAATTGATTTAATTTAAGTATTTAAATTGGTTTGTGTGTAATTATCTTGAATAGTCGTAGAATCCTCTACCACTCTTTCTTCCTAGTCTTCCGCCTCTAACCATTTTTCTTAGAAGTGGATGTGCTCTGTATTTTGAATCTCCGTATTCTTTGTAAAGAACGTCCATGATAGCAAGGCAAACATCTAGTCCAATTAAGTCTCCTAATTCAAGAGGTCCCATTGGATGGTTTGCACCAAGCTTCATTGCGTCGTCGATTCCCTTTTCGTCTGCTAATCCGTCTGCAAGAATTCCAATACCTTCGTTAATCATAGGGATTAATATTCTATTAACAACAAATCCAGGAGCTTCTTCAACTTCTACTGGTGTCTTTCCAAGATTTCTTCCAAGTTCCATAATTACGTCTCTTGTTTCATCTGAAGTGGATAATCCTTTAATGATTTCAACTAATTTCATAGCTGGAACTGGATTAAAGAAATGCATTCCGATGATTTTGTCTGGTCTGTTTGTTGCTGCTGCGATTTCTGTGATTGATAGTGATGAAGTGTTAGTAGCAATAATTGTCTCTGGTTTGCAAAGTTGGTCTAACTCAGCAAATAAAGCTTTTTTGCCTTCCATCTCTTCTGTAGCTGCTTCGATAATTAGGTCAGCATCTGCCACGATATTGATATCAGTTGAACCGTGAATTCTACTCATGATTTCATTTTTCTCATCAGCAGTAATTTTTTCTTTGGCAACCATCTTGTCCAAGTTCTTATTAACTGTTGCGATACCCTTTTCTACTGAGCTTTCTCTTCTAGCTCTAAGAACTACGTCATATCCTTTTTGTGCAAGAGTCTGAATAATTCCAGCTCCCATAGTGCCTGTACCTAATACACCAATTTTCTTCATTGTAAAACCTCCTATTGTTTAGCTAATTCCATTGTGTTTTTTATTTGTGAAAAAATTAACTTTTTTTACACCCCCATTATAACATATCTATAACTAAAGTAAACCCCCATTTTGTATTAAAAAATTTGCAACGGTTTTTTAGACAAAAAACAAAGTCACAAGTTGGTCAAAAGTCTAGCTATTTAGCGGTTTAACGCCTATTGTTACTTGGGTTATGTTCTTTTGAAAATACATAATTTTAACCTAAATTATGGGCATTTTAGCAGTGAAAATAGATTTCTTCAGGGGAGTTGGCAATGACACTCGCACTGTCTAATTCTTCCATTTTGCCGTATCCATAACCACAGCCTATTGACTTAAGGTTATGCTTTTGTGCAACGGCAATATCTTGAAATCTATCTCCAATGATAATGAACTCTTTGGGAAAATCTTCTTTGATGGTTTCGAATATTTTTTCTTTTGGTTCCCAGCCAAAATCCTCTGTGCAATAAAACCCTGAGAAATATTTATCTAGCTGAAAAAATTTGCGATGTGCCATCATATAGTTGTGTTTGCAGTTGCTGAGAAACACCAGCTTGTGTCCGTCATCTTTTAGCTTCTCTAGGATCTCCAAAACGCCCTGATATAACTTTGCCTGCCCACTTTCTATGAGCCGCTCCATCTCGTCACCGATGAGCTGGCTGCAATACATCTTCTGTTCTTGGGAAAGTTTCGGAGCAAAACTGTTCCACATATCTTTTGACGAGTACCCCAGCCAAATGCTTATTTCATCGTCCTTCCAAATTCTCTCTGGCATCAAGCCACAAGAAACCAAATGTGCGTAGGCTTTTCGGAAGGCAGGAGCATAAATTTTTATACATTCATGGAGGGTTCCGTCATAATCAAAAACTAATGTTGCCATATTATCCTTGAATCTCATTAATAAGGTTGACCATCTCAATTGCTCCCACTGCGCAGTCAAACCCTTTGTTTCCAGCCTTTGTACCGGCACGTTCTATTGCCTGTTCGATATTTTCTGTTGTCAACACTCCGAACATAACTGGAATATCGCTATTTAACGATACGTTAGCAACTCCTTTGGATACTTCACTACAAACATAGTCATAATGTGTTGTATTACCACGAATAACTGCACCTAGACAGATGACTGCATCATATTTTCCGCTTTTTGCCATCTTTTGGGCAATCAAAGGGATTTCAAATGCTCCAGGAACCCAAGCAAGGCTAATGTTTTCGTCTTTTACGTCGTGACGCTTAAGTCCGTCCACTGCTCCGCCAATTAATTTGCTTGTTATAAACTCATTAAAACGAGCTGCGACAATACCTACTCTAATGTCTTTTGATACTAATTTTCCTTCATATGTTTTCATAATTCTATTTCTCCTTTTAATTATTAATAATTTAAAATATGTCCCATTCTTTTTTGTTTAGTTTTTAGATAAAATAAATCGTGATCTGTGGCGTCCATTTGTATTGGAACTCTTTCCACAATTTCTATGCCAAAGTCGGAAAGTTGGTAGACTTTATCTGGATTGTTTGTCAGTAGTCGCATAGTCTTTATTCCTAGATCATGCAAAATCTGTGCACCGATAAAATACTCTCGCAAATCCCCTGCAAATCCAAGGGCAATATTTGCTTCTAATGTATCCATTCCTTTATCTTGAAGTTCGTAAGCTCGCAGTTTATTTATCAGGCCAATTCCACGACCTTCTTGTCGCATATACAACAATATGCCGCGTCCTTCTTTTTCTATCTGTGTCATGGCTGCTGCAAATTGCTGACCGCAGTCGCAACGTACTGAACCAAACGCATCTCCTGTCAAACATTCTGAATGAACACGACACAAAATATCTTTGCCATCGCCTATTTCTCCTTTGACTAGAGCAATATGATGCTCACCGTTAAGTTTGTTTATATATCCATATGCCTTGAAATCACCGTATTTCGTTGGCATCTTTGTGATTGCTACCTGCTCCACTAGTTTGTCATGTTTTTTTCTATAATCCTGCAAATCTTTTATAGTTACAAACTTTAGATTCCATTTTTCTGCTAATTCTATAAGCTCTGGAGTTCTCATCATAGTGCCATCTTCTCGCATAATTTCACAGCAAAGACCGCATTCTTTCATTCCTGCTAAACGCATAAGGTCAACTGTGGCTTCTGTATGTCCATTACGTTCAAGAACACCATTTTTCTTTGCTAATAGTGGGAACATATGGCCTGGGCGACGGAAATCTTCTGGCTTAATATTGTCTTCTACACATTTCATAGCAGTGATACTACGTTCTGCTGCGGAAATTCCCGTTGTCGTATCCACATGGTCGATTGAAACGGTAAATGCGGTTTCATGGTTATCTGTGTTATTGGTAACCATCTGTGGTATTTGCAGTTTGCTCACCATCTCTTTTCCCATAGGCATACAGATAAGGCCTTTGCCATGTATTGCCATAAAGTTGACGTTTTGGGTTGTAGCAAATTCAGCCGCACAGATAAAATCTCCCTCATTTTCTCGGTCGTCGTCATCTGTGACTAAAATAATTTCTCCCATGCGCAGTGCTTCCAGTGCTTGGGGAATTGTATTGTATTCAAACATTTCTATCTCCTTAATATCCTGATTTCCATAGAAATTCAGGTGTAATATTACTATTGGTTTTTTGTGTTTCTTGTGGTTTCATCAGTTTTTCTATATATTTTCCAACTACATCATTTTCTAGGTTTACCACATCGCCCACTTTTTTTTCTGACAATATGGTATTACTCGCAGTGTGTGGAATAATGGAAACGGAAAAGTTCTGTCGACTGACTGTGGCAACGGTTAGGCTAATACCATCTATTGCAATGGAGCCTTTTTCGATGATGTATCTCAATAACTTTTCAGTGGTTGAAACCGTATACCATATGGCATTATCATCTCTATGAATATCTGTGATTTTTCCTACTCCATCAATATGCCCAGATACGATATGTCCTCCAAAGCGGCCATTTGCCATCATTGCCCGTTCCAAGTTTACGTGACTCCCATTCTTTAGGCTCCCTAATGACGAGCGATTTAAGGTTTCGTGCATTACATCTGCGCAAAACGTATTCTGTGTAAAGCTAGTAACTGTAAGGCATACGCCGTTTACTGCTATGCTGTCCCCTAGCTTTATATCGTCAAATATTTCTTTTGCTCCTATGGTCAAAACCGATGATTTTGCTCCTCTCCCCATGGATTTTATCGTCCCAATTTCTTCTATTATTCCTGTAAACATCTTGCTTTCACCTCGCTTTCTAATAGAAAATCTTCTCCAATTTGTTTAACTGTAGTGTTAATAAGTTCAAAAGCTTTGTTTGGCTCAGCAACTCCCTGTCCACCGACTGGTGTCTTAGCATTACTGCCACCAAACAGTTTTGGTGCAATGTAACACTGTACTTTTTGCACAATTCCCATTTCCAGTGCTGACCAGTTTAGTGTACCGCCACCCTCTAGTAAAATGCTGTCAATCTTCAAATTCCCCAGTTCTATCATAAGTGCCTCTAGGTCCACATGGCTTTCTCTCTTTGGCAAAACCAAAACTTTACAACCTGCTTTTTCTAAGAATTCTTGTCTGTCTTTGTCTTTGTTTGCGGTGGCGATTATGGTAGGTACTTCCCTGGCTGTCTTGACGATTTGTGAGTCAAACGGTATTTGTAGCTGTGTGTCGCAAATTATTCTAATTGGATTTTTACCATTTTCCATTCGGCATGTTAGCAAAGGATTGTCTGACAAAACTGTTCCTATGCCAACCATAATTGCTGCATACTCATGGCGGCTCTGCTGAACATTGTTACGAGCAGTTTCTCCGGTAATCCATTTTGACTCCCCTGTATATGTGGCTATTTTCCCATCCATAGTCATTGCATATTTCATAACTACAAATGGCTTTTCTGTGTCAATATAATGGAAAAACACTTGGTTCATTTTGTCGCACTGTTGTTTCAACACGCCTTCTATTACTTCAATTCCATGACTACGCAAAATCTCAATTCCTTTGCCACTGACCAAGGGGTTTGGATCTGTAGAGCCAATTACTACTCTGGAAATCCCACTTTCTATAATGGCTTCTGTGCAAGGTGGAGTTTTTCCAACATGGCAGCAGGGTTCTAATGTCACATACATTGTTGCTCCTTTGACCGAGGTGGTGGCCTTTGCCAATGCGTTTCTTTCGGCATGAAGCTCTCCGTATTTTTTATGGTATCCCTCGCCGATGATTTTTCCATCTTTGACGATGACTGCCCCTACCATAGGGTTTGGCGCAACCCAGCCTCGCCCCTTTTGGGCAAGTTCCAAGGCTAATTCCATATATTTAGTGTCTATCATAAAACACCTCCCAATTAAAAAATGCCTCAAACAAAAAGTTCAAGGCAAAAAAAGCTTTTGATTATACGCACTTTAAAATAAAAAATCTGGAACAATAAAATTATTCCAGAGCAAATAAACAAAAATACATTAAATCTGTTTTATCTTCTTTCATCCAGACTATACTGTCGGCTTCGGAATCACACCGAATCATGCCTTGCGGCTCGTGGGCTTTACCACCGGTAGGGAATCGCACCCTGCCCTGAAGATTTTATTCAATTGTCATAAAGTATAGACCATTGGCCTGTGGTTGTCAATAGTGATAGAGTGAAACC
>JAVXAG010000110.1:4081-5761 GCA_036660615.1 Anaerovoracaceae bacterium | reverse complement strand
GAAACAAACTAACGACTTTGCGAGTCACAAAATTAATACAAATTTTGCCATAACATTGATTATTTTGTATTAATTTGTTATAATAAAGTAAGTTTGTATATTTGGCTATAGGTAGGAGGTAGAAGTAGATGCTAAAACAAAAAATAAAAGCTCAAAACGGAGCGACAATTTTATTAGCATTACTATTCTTCTTGCTTTGTGCTGTTGCGGGATCAGTTGTTTTGGCGGCAGGTTCAGCCTCCGGAGGACGGCTTGCAGGCATAGACGAATTGCAACAAAGCTACTATACTGTCACTTCGGCAGCCCAAGTTGTTAGAGACGAAATCGACGGAGAGAGTTTTCTATATGAAGTTGTTACAGTCAATGATGGGACACCAACAAAGACTGCAAAACTGGTGGGCAATGGAGCATTCAGCGACGAACTAAGCAAGGCGGCCATAGAGCTTTTTAATTACAAAAATAAAACAGAATTTACAGATACACTTTCACTTTCACTTTCCAATTCGACTTACACCAATAGGGTGAAGTCAGTAAGAGGCGATTTTAAGATGAACAGTGATTATTCGGTTACAATAAAACTTTATATAGAAGATACAAAATTAAAAGATGTCTACCTTTGCACTTTGTCCATACCAGCAATCACCGATACAAGAAGTGTTGAGGTAATTGAAAAGTCACCCGATGGGGAAACAACAACAAAGACCATTACAAAGACGACTACATTCAAATGGACCAAAGGGACAATAACTAAAGGTTAGCCAAAGTAACCAACAGGAAGTGATATTATGAAAAAGATCAAACCTTTATTATATAGAAGAATACAGACCAAACTGGCAAGCAACAAAGGGGAAACATTGGCTGAGACATTAGTCGCAGTTTTGATTTCCGCAGTAGGATTGTTGCTTCTGTCTGGAATGATAATGGCAGCAACCAGAATCGTTGATAACGGCCAACAAAAAATGAAAACATATTATAAAGGAATGACAGTTATGGAGCAAAAATCCGTGCCAGAAACAGGAGAGAATCATTTGATTGTGAAATTTGGTTCAACTGGCGAAGCAACATCGAAAAATATTAACGTAAATGTATATTCGGACAAGGATTCGTCCTTGGTTTCATATAGCAAGAAGGAATAAAACAATGAAAAAGAAAAGATTGACCAGACAATGGGCCAAAAGTGGTTTTACAATTTCTGAGATGTTAATGGCAGTTTTAATCCTGAGCCTAATAATCATAATAATAGGCGGAGGAGTAGTTGTTGTTAAAAATTCATACCAGACAATAAGCCTAAAAGCAGAGGCAGAAGTCTTGATATCTACTACAATTACTAAAGTTACCGATGAATTTAGATTTGCAAAGAATGTGGAAAGTGGTGAAGGTGTAACATCAGCATCATTTGAAAGTGGAAACAGCAAGTATAGAATGACATTTACCAACAAGAAAGATGGAATTTATACAGTAAGCACAGTAGGAAACTATGAGATACCGTTGCTGACAGACAAAACTATGACCAGTAAGCTGATACCGTCAATAGAGTATGCATTTGATGAAAGCACAAGACTTTTTAACGCAACTATAACTATAAAATATAAGGATAAAGAATATACAGAACAGGCAATTACAATAAAACCAATTAATATATAGCCAATTAATTAAAATCACATTACAGCTAGGGCAAAC
>JAVXAG010000110.1:0-3981 GCA_036660615.1 Anaerovoracaceae bacterium | reverse complement strand
ATTGTACCAGTTAAAGTAGATAAAGAAAAATTGTTTATTGCTATGAAAGACCCTCTAAACTTTATGGCAATAGAGGAAGTTCGAACAGCAACAAAGAAAAAAGTAATTCCTTTGATTGCTTCAGAAAATGCAGTAGACCATGCCATTGGAGCATTGTACGGAAACGAAGGTGCAACTAGGGCAATAGCACAGATGAGAAAAGAAGCGGGGTACAGTGGAGAAACACAACAACCTAAAGAAGAAAATCAATTTGATGGAGAGAGCGCTCCAACAGTAAGACTAGTAAACTCCATAATTGAGCGTGCAGTTACAGAAAATGCCAGTGATATACATCTTGAACCTAGTGCAGAAAATATGAATATACGTATGCGTATTGACGGTAGGTTACATAATATACTTGAGATACCAAGAGAGTTGCAGGATTCGGTCATTGCCAGATTAAAAGTAATGGGCAAAATGGACATTTCGGAGAGACGTGTTCCACAGGATGGTAGAGCTGAAATTAGGATAAAGAGCAACGACGTTGACCTTAGAATGTCAACATTGCCAACAATATATGGAGAAAAGATAGTAATACGTATTCTTTCCAGAGAAGCCTCTATGCTAGATAGAAAAGGCATTGGAATTGTAGATACAGATTCAAAGAAACTAGATAATTTGACTAGACACAACAGCGGTGTAATTTTAATTGTAGGGCCAACAGGAAGTGGTAAGTCCTCAACAATGTACACATTGATAAAAGAACTTAAATCAGAAGCAACAAATTTGATTACATTAGAAGATCCGGTAGAGTATAACATTGGGGGAATTACCCAAGTACAGATAAATGAAAAGACAGGTTTGACATTTGCAGGAGGGCTGAGAGCTATCTTGCGTCAAGACCCAGATATAATATGCGTCGGAGAAATTCGTGACGGCGAGACAGCAGAAATAGCAATGCGTGCTGCGATGACTGGGCATTTGGTTATATCCACAATGCATACGGAAGACGCAGTTTCAGCTATAGATAGACTAAAAGATATGGGCGTTGCCCCATACTTGATTGCAGGAGGTCTAAGGGGAATTATTTCCCAGAGACTACTTAGAAAAATTTGCCCTAACTGCAAAGAAGAATATGTGCCACCAGAAGAACAGTGCCAAGCGGCAGGGATTGTCTGGAGCAAAGATAAAAAATTCTTCAAAGGCAAAGGTTGCCCTATGTGCTTCCATTCCGGATACAGGGGCAGAACGGGTGTGTTTGAAATCCTTACACTAAATGATGAGCTTAGGAGCTGCATTACCCAAGAAAAAGACAAACAAACCTTTAGGCAAACGGTAATGAAGACTGACTTTGTTCCAATGCTAGAAAATGCAGATAGATTAATTGAAGGTGGCATGACGACTGTTGAGGAAGTGTGCAGAACTATTAGTCGTGTGGACTAAGAAAGATAAAAGATGAATATTGAAGAATTAATAAGGAAAGCCAGTGAAGACGGAGCTTCTGATGTACACATTGTATGCGGAATACCTCCCAAATATAGAAAAAATGGACTACTTGTGGACCTGTGTGAAGAAATACTGACAGCAGAGGATTGTGAGAACTACGCAAAAGAACTTGCGGGAAGCTCTTATGGCCAAATGGGAACCATAGGTGAACTGGATATGGCATCAACTCTTGCGGGGGAGCGTGTAAGAATCAACCTTTTTAGACAACAAGGAAATGTTTCTATTGCCCTTCGTATTTTGAGCAACAAAATTCCAAAGTTGGATGAGTTGGGATTGCCACCGGTTATTGGAGAATTTCCATCATGGCAAAAAGGAATTGTTTTGGTTACTGGTGAAACTGGTAGCGGAAAGTCAACTACTTTGGCTGCGATTTTGGATCAGATAAATCACACTAGATATGACCATATTATTACTTTAGAAGATCCAGTGGAATATCTGTATGAGCCTGATAAATGTGTAATAAACCAGAGGGAAATAGGTAAGGACACTGAGAGCTACGATAATGGGCTTAGAGCTATTTTGCGTGAAGATCCAGACGTAATACTCATTGGAGAGATGCGTGACCTTAGCACCATAGAAACGGCGTTGACTGCGGCAGAAACAGGACATTTGGTATTTGCTACGTTGCATACTAACTCAGCACCGGATTCCATAGACCGTATCGTTGGAGTGTTCCCAGCAGATAGACAACCACAGATTAGGATGCAGCTTTCAACCTGTCTCAAGGCAGTGTTGTCACAGCAGCTGATAATAAACAAGGAAAAGACCAGGCGTTTGGCTGCTTGTGAAGTTATGATAGTTACACCAGCCATTAAGAACCTTATTAGAGAGGGCAAAACCCCACAGATGGTGTCCGCAATGCTGGCTTCTGCAATAGAAGGAAGCGTTACAATGGACAATTCAATAATAAAATTATACAAAGAAAAGAAAATTTCCTCGGAGGTTGCACTAGAAGCAGCCAATGATAAAGCATATCTAAAAAAGACTTGTTTGTACTAGTAATTTAATTGGTACAATTTGACATAACTTAGTAGGAAAGGAAGTGAGGCACAATTGATTACTTATCAATATAAGGCGGTTTCAGTAGATGGCGCAAAAGTTAGAGGCGTTATTCAGGCGGCAGATGAATATGCAGCAGTGGAAAAGATAAAGTCTACTTGCCCTATTGTAATTAAAGTGACTCCAGTCAAAGAAAAAACTGGATTTTTGACTAAAGAAATCGGAAATCCCAAAATAGATACTAAGGCGCTTTCTGTTATGTGTTCCCAATTTGCCATAATATTAAAATCCGGTGTTTCCATTGCTACTTGTATGGAAATGATTGCAGACCAGACAGAAGACAAGAAGCTAAAAAAAATGCTTATTGGTTCAGCGGAAGATGTGTCACAAGGGAACAGCGTAGCTTCTAGTTTTGAGAAGAACTGTAAGGGGTTGCCAATTACATTTGTGGAAACTGTAAGAGCAGGAGAACAGTCAGGTACTTTGGAAAACTCATTTAATACCTTAGAAAAGTATTATGAAAAATCATATAAGACTAGTCAAAAAGTAAGAAGGGCGCTGTCATATCCAATATTTGTAATATCGGTAGCCATAGTAGTTATGATTATAGTAATGGTAAAGGTTATACCTACAGTTTCATCTATATTTGATGATTTAGGCGGAGATATGCCTATGATTACAAAGATGTTAATTGGAATGTCTGTATTTTTCCAAGAGAATATACTCTTGATTATTGGAGTTGTTCTGGTGGTGATAATTGGGCTGAAGCTTTATTGCAACACTGAGAAAGGTCGTATTCTTTGGAATACTTTTAAGCTAAATATACCGATTCTTGGAAAGATTGCTTTACTAAATGGTGCAAGTCAGTATGCAAATACTATGGCTGCCCTTTTGACAGCAGGTCTGTCGGTACATAAATCACTGGAGATTACAGCAAAGATAATGGACAACTATGTTCTGAGCTTGGAAACTTCCAGAATGACTGGGAGTATAGAGGAAGGTAAGAAACTAGGGGAATGTATGAGAAAATGCAAACATTTTCCTAAGACTTTGACTGAGATGTGTGCAATAGGAGAGGAAACCGGTGAACTGGAAGAAACTCTTGGCACTATAGGTTCGTATTTTGATAATGAGGCAGATCACGCAACGGCTCAGGCCATTGCAAAGTTAGAGCCGACTATTATGGTTCTAATGGCCCTATTTGCAGGGTTTATTGTAATTGCTGTTTATTTGCCTATGTTTAAGATTTACGATATGATTTAATATAATATTTGTTACCGTTTGGTTGATTTGGGAGGGATGAGATATGCTTCAATTAAGAACAATTTTGTATACCAAGGTAAATAAGAAGGGCTTTACGCTGGCAGAGCTTCTGGTAGTAGTGGCAATTATTGCAATACTGGTAGCGGTTTCAATACCGATTTTTTCG
Source organism: Anaerovoracaceae bacterium (assembly GCA_036660615.1). Classification (GTDB taxonomy): domain Bacteria; phylum Bacillota; class Clostridia; order Peptostreptococcales; family Anaerovoracaceae; genus JAVXAG01. The sequence goes on along the minus strand of JAVXAG010000110.1, from coordinate 68 downwards.
GGAAAGCTAGAGGAAGCCAGAAAGAATACCGATCTAGCAAACGTTAGAGCCGCCAAAGCTGCGGCAGT
>JAVXAG010000109.1:0-5779 GCA_036660615.1 Anaerovoracaceae bacterium | reverse complement strand
CAAAGTGATTGTCCATTTCACGACCACCACGCATAACGTATCCTAAATTTTCGTATAAATACCCATCGCATGCCCCACCTGGAATCTGTTCTTTTTCTAATATGTGAATGCGTTCACCCTTCATTTGACCGTCACGAACAAGGAAACAAGCCGTAGCCAAAGCCCCCAACCCTGATCCAATAATATATGCTGACTTATGCTCCACACCTTCTGGTTTTATAGGACGAGCAAAAGCCTCATAATTTCCACTAGAATAATACATTATTTTTACCTCCATCAAACTATTTTTGTTTATGACGATATAATAACAGCATAAATGGCAAGTTCAAATAATCAAAAATTGCCCCCTGATAAAAGTTTTATCATTTTTATTGTTTTGATAATGGTTTATCTGTACGGTAGTTTTCCAAAGCTTCAGTTACATTACCATGAACAAGTAAAACTAGGCGATCGGTTAATACCTTAGGGTCCTCTTTCATTCCATCTTTTATCCAATCAAGCAACAAGCCTACCAGCGCATATTTATAAAAATCTGCAATAAACTTTTTGTCCTCGTCACGAACTGACATATTCTCCGATTTTTCTTCTACCACACCAATCATAAGGTCATATATCAACTTATATAAATACGTTTCCACATGTTCACGACTTACAGAATGATATACATTCATAATGAAAGGCTTATTTGCCAAAACTGTTTCGAAAATCTGTAGGAACCCCTGTTGCCATGTATCGTATGTTTTTTTGCCTGCAAGTGCTTTTGATGCATCTTCCACACAAGACCATTCAATCAAGTCATAGATATCCTTGAAGTGATAGTAAAAAGTCATACGGTTTATTCCACAATCCTCTGCAATGTCATTAATTGTTATTTTGTTTAGTGGTTTCTTTAGCAAAAGATTTTTTAGCGATGCTTCTAATGCTCTTTTTGTTGTTTGCGACATGATACCTGCCTCCTCTTGAAATAATAATATCACATTGCATATTTCTTTTCAAATTTTCTCTGAACTATTCCAAAATTATTCCGTCAGTTGAAATGACCGTAACCTGCCATGGAATCAATTTGCCACAGTTTGACAGTGCAGTCTTTACCGCATTTTCAATCCCACCACAGCAAGGTACCTCCATTCTAACCACCGTAACCGACTTGATCTCATTTTGTTTTAAAATCTCAGTAAGTTTTTCTGCATAGTCGCCTTCGTCAAGTTTTGGGCATCCAATCAAAGTGATTTTATCTTTCATAAAGTCATTATGAAAATTCCCATAGGCATATGCCACACAATCAGCTGCAATCAATAGTTTGGCATCGTTAAAATAAGCTGCATTTACTGGAACTAATTTCATCTGAACTGGCCACTGATTTAGCTTTGATGTAACGGTTGCCTCCATATTTGCTTTTACTGCTACTTCATCATAAGCCTCGGCTTCTCTTTCTTCAAAAGTAATTGCACCAGTTGGACAGGTTGGCAAACAATCACCCAGTCCGTCACAGTAATCATCTCTCAATAATTTTGCCTTTCCATCTACAAGGCCTATTGCTCCCTCGTGACATGCAGATACACATATCCCACAACCGTTACATAACTCTTTATCAATAGTAATAATCTTACGAATCATTTTCTTTCCTCCATATCTTTTATTGGGCTAAATTACTTCACCCTTGTTTATTTGCCCTGATTGTACTACAATAAAGCCAACAAGTATGTTGTTTATACAACGAAATGAGGTGAATATGAAAAACAATTTTATTCTTTTAAAAAATAATCCGCTTTTTTCCGGAATTGGCATCGACGATTTTGATAAGATGCTAAACTGCCTTGGCGGAAAAACAACAAGTTATAAGAAAGGTAATACAATTTTGCTTGCAGGAAATCCTGTGGATTCTGTTGGCTTAATATTGCAAGGCAGTGTGAAAATTCTGCGTGAAGATGCAGATGGACATGCTCACATTCTTTCTGAGTTTTCCGCTCCAGAACTATTTGGTGAAACCTTCGCTTGTGCCGGCGTAGACCACAGCCCTGTCTCAGTTATTGCTACTGAGGACTGCGATATTTTATTTCTTAATTACCGTAAAATCATAACCACCTGCTCCTCCTCATGTGTTTTCCATGGAAGATTGATTGAGAATATGTTGACTTTGATTGCACAGAAAAACCTTATTCTGAATCGCAAAATAGAAATTTTATCGAAGCGAACTATTCGTGAACGACTGATGCTTTTCCTAGAAAACCAATGTGATTTTTCACGTAAATGTACTATCCCCTACAACCGAGAAGAACTTGCTGCACTGCTATGTGTTGACAGGAGTGCTATGTCAAATGAGCTTTCAAAAATGCAAAAGGACAAATTGATTCGTTTTAGCAAAAATCACTTTGAAATACTTTAAGTTTCTTTTCAAAAGCAGTGAGATCAAATACTCACCAGTTCTAATTTTCACACATATAATGTATAGAGAATTTACCCATTATGGGTTTTGCAGATTACAAGCTCTGCAATATAGACTAAATTTAGGAGGTTTATTTCATGGGAATGCCTATCATTAAGCCTGGCACAATCACTCGTGGTGATGCTGTTGGCAATATTATTGAATCCATCGCAATGGAGGAATCCGCTTTTGCGCATATTCTAAATGCGGAAAGTGAAAAAATAATGGCGGTTGTAAATAACAACAGCGCAACTGCTGAAGATCTTTTGGCTATAAACGCATCTGTTAAGAACGCAATCAGTGCAATTTCTAGATTGGAAATGCAATTGCAAGCCAAACTGGATATGTTTGGAGATACAGTCTGCCAGTAATATAACTGGTATAAATTTATTATAAAGGAGATCTTTTTATGTCTTTTTCGTATGCAAACCCCGGTTCCGGTCCAAGTGCGGGCGGTATCGGTTGGTTCAATTTTGGAAATCTATCACTAGCTCCTGGTCAGACCATTACTGGTCTTTCTGGCACACTAAACGATGGCACTACCGTTTCTTTTGATTTAACTGCACCATCGACCTCATCTATGACATTTGATGCCATACAACCACCAGCTTCCTCATACTTTGGGTATGTTGGTTACACTGGCATTTTAGGCAATGCCATTCTTCAAAACCAAAGGATTGGCTCATATGATCCTGCTGACTTCACTATAAAAAACATCGTAGTTAAAGACCCACTTGGTAACCCTGTTACAAATTATACTACTATCGTTGCAGATGCCGAGGATACTAATATTGGTGAATCCTGGGCATTTAATACTGATGGTGGTCCATGGAATCTGTTTACTACCCTAGGTAGCAATCCAACTACACTTACTGGCCTTGGAACACAGACAGCAAGCATTATAGGTACTACTCAGCTATTTACAGCATCTTATCTTCTTTCAACTCAAGCACCAAAGACCTTGAAATTCACTGCCGTAAGTAATGGTGGTTTGGAAGCAATAGGTGTCGGTTTTGCAGTTACCAAAGTCCAAGTATGCAAGAATATTGGCGACCGTATTAACTCCGCCGACCAGTTTGTAATCAACATTGCCGGAACACCTAACGACCAAGTTACAACTACTGGCTCTGTTGATGGTATGCAATCTCCATGTGCAATAGTTTATGGTTTTGCTGGAAACACTTATACTGTCAACGAACAAATGGCTCCAGGTAGTGTTAGCCCACTTTCTGCATATAAGCAGACAATTTCAGCTATCAATCTTACCCCTGGTGGTTCAGTTCCTCCTACTGGCAGCTTGCCTATTAACTTTACTCCTGCCTTAGGTGATTTGGTACAGTACACTATACTAAACTCAGCACCAGAAGTTTTCAAAAAAAGTGTGGATAAAACTTTTGCAAAACCAGGGGATATTTTAACCTACACTGTAACTGGTATAAATCCAAATAACTATCCTCTACCCGGCGTAGTTTTCACCGATCCAACTCCAGCCGGCACAACCTATATTGGCAATTTAGTTGTAAGTGTTCCTTATACGGGAACTACTCCAGCAACTGGCTTGACATTGACAATGCCTGCAAACAGTACTGTTACTGCAACTTACCAAGTTCAAGTATCACCTACTGCACCTATAAACAATCCGATTGTGAATATTGCTTCTGCCAATGTTCCAGGTGGCACGTCAGGTAGCACTAACCCAGTTTCCACTCAGATTAACTATGCAGACATCTCTACTGCCGGAAATGTGACAAAGTCAGCAACGCCAGCTTTTGCTCAGTTTGGTGACACATTGACTTATACCGTTACTATGAAAAACACCGGAAACGTAGCCGCTAACAACGTAGTAGTTACTGATGTCATTCCTGCTGGAACAACTTATGTTGCAGGTTCAACTACTGCTAGTGTTCCATTTACAGGGGATCCGACAACTGGAATCACCTTGACTGCACCAATCCCAGCTAATGGAACAGCTACAGTTACCTTCAAGGTTAAGCTGGCAAACAATGCTCCTGCTGTTAACCCAATACCAAACACAGCAAGTGTAAATTACGCATACACTGTCGATCCAGCAAATCCAAATGGTGAAAAATCTACAGGCGTAAGTAACACAGTAACTACTCCTGTTTCTACAGCAAAATTAAATCTAGTAAAGGTTGCCGATAAATCTATCGCATATATTGATGACATCATCACCTATAATATTGGGGTTACCAATACAGGAAATGTTGCTGCTGATAACGTAGTTATTACTGATGTTATTCCTAATGGAACGGTTTTGGTACCCGGTTCGCTTTCAGTCAGCGCCCCTTATACTGGCGGTCCTGCAAGTTCAATAGTACTAACAAATTCCATTGCCGCAGGTCAAACTGTAATAATTACTTTCCAAGTGAAAGTAACAGCAATTCCAAATCCTAACCCAATTGTCAATGTAGCTCATGCTGCTTATGCTTATACAGTTAACCCAAGTAATCCTGGTGGCGTAACTGCAAACAGTACAAGTAACCGTATTTCAACCATGGTTTTCGCAAATAACTATCGCCAACAAATTACTGATCTTATTCAGTCAGTTGCTTTGGAGGAATCAGCTTTGGCTGCCATCGCTAATGCTGAAGGTGCAAAGATTCAAAAGTTCATTGCAATGCCAAATGTAACACCAAATCAGTTACTTTGTCTAAACAAGAGCGTTACGGATATGACCAACGCTATGTCGTTGCTTGAATCAATCTTTATGATGAAACTAAACACTGTTGACTGCCAAATAGAAGGCAATCCTAAGTGCTAATTTAATAATCCATGTTTAACCCAGAATAAAAAAAAGATCCTTCTCCTAGCTGTGAATAATCAGCTAGGGGCAGGTTCTTATTTTTTCGTGGGGAAAATCAGTGGTCATCTAAACACTTCTGTAGTGATGGGTAATGCATCTGTTTTAACCTAACTCTTTTGTCTTAGGCGAACAATAAAGTTATCATCGAATTTCATTCAAAGGATTCGAACTCTCACGTGGGATTATGCTCATTTTATTCGCCCGATGTCTTTTTCAAATCAGCAACATAAGCTGCTTGCTGTTTCTTTAGATAAGACTTCACAAACAGATTCATAATAATATCACAAACAAAAAGTCATGTATGAGGTCAATTTCTCATACACGACTTTTTTTGGTGCGGATAACAGGATTTGAACCTGCATGAAATCACTTTCACACGGACCTGAACCGTGCGCGTCTGCCGTTCCGCCACATCCGCCAATAATTAATACTGACTGAAAATCATTTCAATTAATTGTTGTGACTTTTAATATTATACACTTTTTTGCAGGTTTTTCAAGTCTCTATATTTTCACTGTGAGAAATTATGA
>JAVXAG010000108.1:1184-6027 GCA_036660615.1 Anaerovoracaceae bacterium | reverse complement strand
AAATAACCCCTTACCCATACATACTGGAGCCGTCGGGTTGCGGCTCTTATAAATTTGAATTTGAATTTTTCTCGCTCACCTCTTTTGGGTGAGTGGGAAAGCTCCAAAACAACGGGAGGTACAATGAATATTTTTAATAACAAAAAAGGATTATCAAGAATAGAATTATTTTGTACAGTAGGGATTTGTATAATAATAGTGGCTTTGATTTTTACGGGGATAAAGTTCTATAGAGATAGCCTTAGAAAAGGCAACGATGGACTTTTGGAAAATACCGTAGAGTCAGTGGCAAGAGGCAATTATCTTGCTCAGGGGTGCGTAATAAATGGATGCCCAGGGGGAGATAAGTGTACACATAACACAATCGAAGGAAACGTGGGATACTTTAATAATATAAACTATTACATCGAAGAAAACAAACCACATGGATATAACCAGTACCACGAAATGAAAGTCAAAGACATAAAGTACCATGGGAAAATCGGTACAATGGTAATAAAAGTAATTGGTAGCGATAAGGGAATAGAACTTTCGTGGGTAGAAGGAGAAAATAAATAGTGTTACATATAGACACAGCATTGACAGTATACATATTAACTTTTGCGGCAGTGTTTGGTGGAGTGTTTGGAAGCTTCATAAACTGCATGGCGTGGAGAATAGCACATCACGAAAACGTCTTAAAAGGGCGTAGTCACTGTGCAACCTGCCAACATCCATTGGGGATACTCGACTTGGTGCCAGTCCTTAGCTACCTCTTTCTAAGAGGACGCTGTAGATACTGCAAAGAAAAGATTTCACCAAGATATATGATTACTGAACTGATTATGGCATTGGTATTTGTGGCAGTAGTTTGGAAGTTTGATGTAACATTTTTATCACTTAGATATTTAGTTTTGATTTGTATTTTGCTAGGTCTTGCCCTAGTGGATATGGAAATATATGAGATACCGGACAGATTTATTGTTGCGGGAATAGGGTGGTGGATAGTGACAATTCCACTCCTTGACGTAGATTGGCTAGTACAAATAAAAACCGGACTTATAGGCGCAGTTGCTATCGGAGGCGGAATGCTGATTTTGTCGATTTTGTTCGATAAGATTACAGGCAAAGAAAGTCTTGGGGGAGGAGATATAAAGCTCTTCTTTATGGTCGGACTGTACCTTGGTGGATTTGTTAGCCTTTTCAACTTGATTGTCGCTTGTATAATAGGGATAATCTTTTCATTGGGAATTGGCCAAAAAAAGATACCTTTTGGACCGGCAATAAGTTTAGCCACCTTTGTAAGTGTAGTGTGTGGGCAGGATATAGTAAATTGGTATTTAAGTTTATTTTAGAGAGAAGGAATGAAATATGACAAAGACAATAATGGGAATAGAAATCGGAAATTATCGAATCAAAATTTCTGTTTGCTCAAAAGGTCTAGTTGAAAAATTTGTAGTAGCTGACCTTCCAGATGATTTGGTTCAGGAGGGCAAAATAGTTTCGTGGGAAGCTATGGCAGACATTATAAAAGAAATAGTCAAAGAAAACAACATTAACTGCAAGAATGTGGCAGCGGTGTTGCCAGATGGGTTGACATACATAAGAAGGACGACTATGCCAGCTATGACTATTGACCAGCTAAAGATAAATCTACCATTTGAGTTTCACGACTACATAACGGAAGAACGAGATAAATACGTTTACGACTACTCCGTTATAGATTTTGTAGAGGACGAAACAGGTAAACCAAAAGAAATGGATCTGCTGACAGTTGCAGTTTCCAAAGAAACTTTGGAACAGTACAAAACTATGTTTAGACGAGCTGGACTAAAAATGGTAATGGCTGCGCCAGAAATAATTGGATTTAGAAATTTGATATATAAATACGAAGATGATAACCATATTGATGACGTTACAGATTATGCCATTCTTGACATTGGACATACAGGAACAAGATTGCATATGTTCACTGGTGGAGAGTACGAGATTACTCGTAATATGGAGATTGGCGGACAGGCTATTACCAATGCAGTGGCTGAAATATATAGCGTGGATAAACATATTGCACAGGTATACAAAGAAAGCAATCACGAAAACATATGGGAAAAAGAAGAATGTAAGGCAATATATAATCAGCTTTCAGTAGAGATAATGAGAGTAATAAACTTCTATATGTTTAATAATCCAGATACTAGTTTGGATAAAATATATTATTGCGGTGGTGGCTCAATGATAACACCTTTGCTAGAGGCAATTGGGGCAACCATAGAACAAGAAGTAGTTGGATTAGATGAATTATTTGTTTTGAATAGCGATGAAGATAGAAAAGACGTTTTACAAGGACCAGCATCAATCGGTATTACTTGGGAAGATAAATAGGAGGTTGCTCAGTGAAAAAAAAGATAAATACAGTAAAATATCCAGAGAAGACTTCCATCAATCTGCTTTTGGCCCAAGATGGGGAATTGAACAACAAGAAGCAAATAGCATTATTTATTATCTTTCTTGTTTTCCTTGGATTGTTTACAAAATTTGGAGTTATTGACAGAATGCAGGCTGCTTTTGATGCAAAAGAAAAGTACACAATTGCAGAGGAACAATTGTCACAGCTACAACAGAGTAATGAAGATTATGACGTTATAAGGGAGCAATACAGCCATTATGGAAATGGTTATTTGAATGATGAGGAAAAAGCAGAGATAGACAGAATGGAAATCTTGGCATTGCTTGATACTCAGGTTATGAACAAAGCCGACGTTCAGAGTATAGACATTGTGGGTAATGAAATCACAGTTATAATTGATAAAATAAAACTTAAAACCATATCCAGAATTGTAACCACCTTAGAAAGCAACGATAAGGTTACTTTTGTTACGGTTTCCACAGCAGGTACGGGAACTCAGGAAAAACGAAATGGTCTAGTGACTGCTACCATGACCATTAATATGGATAAGGGGGACAGTGCAAAATGATGAGTCGTAAATTTACTTCGAGAGAAAAGATTCTGTTGGTGGTTTTATGCGTGATGATTTTGGGCATTCTCTACTACCAAGTTGTTGTAAAAGAAACAAACAGAATGATAAAAGAATATGATGTTAATGCAATTCAAGATGAGCTGGCAATTGAACAGGCCACAGCTCTTAACAAAATGCAGATGAAGAAGGAAATGGAAAGCACTCCATTGCTAGATACAGGCACTGTTGCTAGTTACAATAACATTAAGGCTGAAATAAATGCAATGAATGACATTTTTTCAAAAGCTACCACATATAATTTGGACTTTGAACAAGCCAAGGTAGACGGTACGGCGGTCAGAAGAAACATTAAGGCTGTTTTTAGTTGCAATAGCTACAAAACTGTGACAGCAATAATAAAAGACCTCCACGACTGCAGGTATAGATGTTTGATTAGAAACGTAAGTATTGTGTCGACTTCGGGGCAAGAAAAAGGTTTAAAAACAAGCAATGACATCAATGTAAGCCTAGATGTTACATTTTATGAAACTACATATAATTCTGACACTAAAGCAGGTTTACTGGAAGAAAGTAGTGAGACCAATGAAAGCGAAGAACAATAAAAAAGGATTTACTTTAACCGAATTGTTGGTTACAGTAGGAATAATAATAATTTTAACCGCAGTCAGTATGGTTGCGGTTGTTCACTATATGAATAATCTTAAAGTTACGGAAATGGATGCTACTGCCAGGGAAGTTTTTGTTGCAGCACAAAATCACATGACAGCTGCTAAGGCATCGGGACAGTGGGACAGTTTCATAAAAGAAAATGCTACTAATGATAATGCGTTAGGCACGCTAATGAGTAAGGCTCCAGCGGACAAGCCAGCGGAGCTGGAATGGCCAGTTGCTGGAGTGAATGAAAAGCACTCTTACAGATACATAGAATATAACCCTAATAAAACTGATATTTTGGACACAAGCATATTACAACATATGCTTCCTTTTGGTGCAATAGATGAACAGGTTAGGAATGACAGCAGTTACGTCATAGAATATGATGCAAAGACAGCGACGGTATACAGCGTATTTTATACTGACAATGGTAAGCTTGTAGAGAAAACAGACGTAGACACGCTTGATAGCACTGGCGGAAGGGCTGACAGTGAAACCGGTAGAAATACTAGGCGAGACTATAAAAAAGACGGCAAACGAGTAGTTATCGGATATTATGGCGGAGCAATGGTAAAAAATCTAATTGCTGAAACACTGGAAAAACCAGAACTAATAATAGAAAATGGAGATCAATTATTAGTTAAAATCATTGATAAAAACTATTTTAAGAAAGCTAGTGATGTAACTACTCAACTAAAAACAAATGTGAAGGTTTCTATAACTGGTGAAGAAAGCAAAAAGACACAGGAGTTTATGTTGGAACTTACGGATAGCGGCACTAAACCAGAGAAAAAAGATGAAAAAATAGATCCTTGGTGGACTGTAAAGAAAACTGGAGATGGTGTAATGCAGGCATTGGAATACTCATTAGTTTTGGACGATATAACAAGTCAGAAGGGGCATTTTGCAAACATTTTCAATAAGTTAATACCAGGAGAAAACTTTGTAATTGATGTTCAAATTGGCAGTAACAATGTATTGTCGCAATCAGTTAATATTCAGGGCAGTAGCAATAGTTTGTTTGCCAGCAATGTGGCTGACAGTAACGATTCTACTGGTATTTCATCTAATGTGGAAGTGGATTGTGTTAGACATTTGCAAAATCTATCGCAATCATGTTCAAATTTGCCAATAACAGTTCAATCTACAGAAAGTGGCAACACAACAAAACAGAGGCTGGTTAGAAATGTAAAACAGACTAAGGATATTGACTGGGATAAGTCATATTTTAA
>JAVXAG010000108.1:0-1084 GCA_036660615.1 Anaerovoracaceae bacterium | reverse complement strand
GGAAATAAAGCATCGGCAGGTGGTTTAATCGGTAAAACATGGAGCAAGGTAATCGTGAACAATTGTTATTCAACTTGTTCAGTAAAGGGCAACAATGCGGGAGGTTTTATTGGGGAAGACTTGAGTAACACTAGTACATATAATAATTGCTATGCAACAGGTCTGGTAAGTGGAACTACAGCTGGAACATTTTCAGGGAGTGACTTAAGGGGTACAGCCAATACCTGCTTCTATCTTAAAGGAATCAATGGGAAAATGACTGGTGGTGACAAGCAAATAGAAGGGAAGTCATATGCTGACCTAAGTGTAAAGAACACAACGGAAAATGAGACACATAATTATGATACTGCTCTAAAGGATAAAAACTTCCCATTCAGAACAGTTAATAAGAATGGTACAATATTGACAGGTAATGAAATAGGTCAAATTGCAGGTGTTCATTATGGTGATTGGCCTAAATTAGTTGCGAAAATAAAAGATAAAAGTTTTGCGTATAAAGAAGTGATGACTGATGGCAGTGTTCATTGGTACGTTGTTGGACCTCAGTTCGATAGCATGAGCAAAATGAGTATAGTGAAAAGCTACGATGATTTAGTAACAGCAAAAGGCAAGTATGTTGAAAAAACTTCTTATGGGTTCTTGTCATCTGAGAAAATGCAACCTGGAGATTTTGACAAGGGTAATTCAACTTTAAAAGATTATGCTGAGTTCCCAAATGGCTATGAGGAAGTAACTATTGATGGAATGCCATATTATTATTATAAAATAAAGGATTCAAAAGCCAATGCAGATAGCGACAATGCCGTTGATGGTGTAGTTGTTTTGCCAACATGTAAAATTGATAAGAAAAACAAAGTACCATATATGTATAACCCTAATTTTGCAGCGGCCATGTACAGTGAAGCAGACGGTTCACCTAGCAAGCCTTACCAGATAAGAAGCGATGCGCAGCTGAGAAATATAAACAGTAGAGCTATTTACTATAATTTAGCATACAAGCAGACTTGTGATATTAACCTAGTTCATGGGAGTAGCGATCCAGCACCATTTGATCCAATAGGTGGTGGCATTGGATTCGGAGGAA
>JAVXAG010000107.1:0-6039 GCA_036660615.1 Anaerovoracaceae bacterium | reverse complement strand
TTTAGTTTTGGTTTCGCCTCGGCAAATGGCTTTAAGTCATATGATAACATAAAAACGACCCGAAAATTCACTTGGAATCTTCGAGTCATTTTTTGTAAAAGGATAATTTATTATTTCGTTCTTACTGTATTTTTTTGATTGCAAAGATGTTTTTCATAGAAGTCTTGTATAGTGCCGTAGCCAAAGCTGTGGCTATAACCATGCCTACTGCAAATTGTCCGATATTCCATGGGACTCCCAAAATCGGAGTGGCCCAGTTCCCGTATATAAAGCCTTCTGCAAGATAATAGCCGGTTACCATTTCAATGCCGGCAAGAGCCATTCCCGCAATCTCTATGACTGGAACTCCAAAGAGTTTTATGTGGTGCTTATTTTTCTTTACCATCTGCTCAATAAACGCCCCCATAAGTAAAGCCATCAAACCTTTTATTACAAATGTCCATGGCGCCCATATTGCAAAGCCACCTAAAACATCCCCCATTGCTGATCCCAATGCTGCCGCAACAGCACCATATCTTTTGCCTAGCAAAAGCACTGATAGGAAAATCATCGCATCTCCTAAATGGGCATAGCCTTGTGTAAATGGAATTGGAACTTTGATAAACATTGTTGCAATCAAAATTATTCCCATCATAAGCGCTGTCAATACCAATTTATTTGTTTTTTCTCTTGATGCCATATCATCTCTCCTATTTGTCTCTTTATTTCTAATTGACTGATTCTCTATTTAGTAATATAATATCATTAAAGTGTTCATATGAAAATATGCAATATTTTTTAGTTTTTAGAATACAGTTAGGGGGATTTTACCATATGAAACCTATTATAGTACAATTTGATACCAATTCCAGAAAACCTTTGTATATACAGTTATATGACTACATAAAAATGGAGGTTCTTTCTGGCAATATGGTCACTGGTGAAAAGTTGCCGTCTTTAAGGCTCCTTTCCAAATCTTTGAACATCAGCATTACCACTACTGAACTGGCATACAATCAACTTTTGGTTGAGGGCTATATTATAAGCAAGCCACAATCTGGTTTTTATGTTGCCTCAATCTCCACCTCGTCTCAAGGAAAAGACGGAGTTATCCTTGCTGATGGTTTGGATTTTTCCACCTACACTTTTGAAGATTATCCCTACAAATGTGATTTGAGTTGCTTTGACTTTAATAAATGGAAAAAGACCATGGCCAAAGTCATAAACGAGTATTCCCACCTTTTATTATTTGAGAGTGATCCTCAGGGCGAGGGTGCATTGCGTTTCGAAATTTCCAAATATGTATATGCTTCTCGCGGTGTAATCTGCACTCCCGAACAAGTGGTTATCGGCGCCGGAACTCAACAGCTTACAAGTCACCTTGCACGAATTTTGCGCAAGATGAATATTAACCATGTTGACACAGAAGATCCTGGATATCTTCCTGTTCAAAACATTTTTAGGGATCATGGCTTTGTCCTAACCAAAATCCCAGTAAGTGCCGACGGCATCGCCATCGAAAAACTGCCTACTAATATTCCTTCTGCCGTCTATGTGAGCCCATCAAACCAATTTCCAACTGGCTCTGTAATGCCCATCGGAAAGCGTTACAATCTTTTGGACTGGGCTGAGCAAAACAACAGCATTATTTTGGAGGACGATTATGACAGCGAACTTAGATATTTTGGCAAGCCTGTTCCTGCACTGCAAGGTCTTGATCGTAAAGCAAATGTAGTCTATTTAGGCTCTTTTTCGTCGACTTTGTTCCCAGCAATCAAAATCAGTTACATGGTTCTGCCACACAATATGGCTGAAATATTTGCTTCAATAAAAAGTGATTATACTCAAACTTGCTCCAAAATTGAGCAACTTACCTTGGCGCTTTTTATGGAAGAAGGTTATTATTATACAAATATCAAAAAACTGAGAAACTTATATTCTCAAAAGCTTCAGACTGCAATAAACGCTTTTTCCACTTACGGCAAGGGCTTTGTTGAACCTACAAATACCACTTCTGGAATCAATATGATTTTGAAGGTCAAATCCAAAAAGGACGCAAATGTTCTTTGTGATGACGCAAAGAGTCTTGGTCTACAAGTGATGCCTGTTGCCAGTCTTACTAATCGGGATTCAACTGCCTTGATTTTTTACTATAATCAAGTCCCACTAAGCGACATTGCGCCATCAATTGAAGGCCTAATTGACTTGTGGGTTAAGTAACCATTGCCACAGGGTGCATTAAATGTTAAAATGTTATCATAAGAGGAACCGCAAGGGAAAATTCATTTTTCTCTTAGCTGGGAATAAATCTGGCACGAAGCCATGCATGGAGGTATATGATGGAATTACAAGATATATTAGAGAAAAGACAAAGTATCAGAAAATATAAGGAGGGTGACATTCCCGAAGCTGACATTGAAGAAATTGTAAGAGCTGCTGGGCTAGCACCATCCGGTAAAAACATTCAAAACTGGCACTTTATCGCTATTAAAAACAGACAGCTAATCGGCAAAATTGCTGATGTTATAGATAAAAAGAATGAAAAAATCTCTGACCAAATGGCTAAGGTTGACGAAGAAAAGGCGTTACGTTTTAGAAAGTTCTTTAAAAACTTTACTCTTTTCTTTACTAATGCACCTGTTTTAACCGTAGTTTTTAGTACGATTTATAAGCCATCTGGCTACAACGAATATGATTTGATAAATGCTGCACCAGAAATACTAGATGACCTTTTAAACCACAGAAACCCTGGTATGCAAAGTGTCGGTGCTGCTCTTGAAAACTTTACATTAAAAGCAATTGACAAAGGGTATGGAACTTGCTGGTTAACTAGTGCAAACTATGCGGCCGCTGAGATTGAGGAACTTCTAAAAAATGAAATCGGCTTTGAAAAGGAAGGTTTCTTTATGGTGGCAATGATGTCTATGGGCATTCCTTTGGACAATCAAAAAAGCCCTCGTAAGAAGGCTCTTGAAGATATTTACACTTTTATCAAATAACTTTATATTACTTTTATTTGCAGTCCTCGCATTACGTCTAGGGCTGCATTATTTAATTGCTCATCAAAACTGGCGGTGCAACTTGAGTCTACAATAATTGGAACTTCTGGAAGTGCTGTCTTTGCCATAACTGCTGCTGAAATAATGCAGATGTTTGATACTAATCCGACTAGTTCGATACTGCTATATTCACCAGTTTTTTCTCTTAGATAATCTGCCAATTCCAATGAGCCAAACCCAGGCTTAAAGAAACACTTGTCTGTTTCCTTGATTTCGTTTTTGATTTCCCCATAAAGCTGCCAACCATGTGTTCCTTCTACGCAATGCTCTACTGGAAGGTTTTCGCCTTCTTGTGTTTTTAAATAATCCTCCTGATGTGTGTCAAATGTAAACGCAACTTGATCGCCATTTGCCCTATATCCTTGGATTTTTTCTTTTATAGGTTTTTCTAGTTCTTCCGCTTTGGGGAACCCTAATGTGCCATCTACAAAGTCATTCTGAAAGTCTACTACAATTAAAAGTTTTTTCATTTTTTTAATCTCCTCTTATTTCTACTATTATAAATTCTTTAAAATATTTTACATGTTATCCGGTTGCCGATTGTTCCGGCTACTGATTAGTTCGACGGTAAAAATTTCATCCCTTTTGTGTACGTGATATTGTCGTCTTTGTCTATGAACAATGCCTCAACACCGTCCAAACTCTCAATGAGTTTTTTGCCTTTTTCAACGCCAAGCATCAAACAAGTTGTGCTAAGCCCATCGCAATCTACTGACTGACCAATTTGTGCCACAATGGTAACAGCCTCCACGTCGCTTTTGACTGGGTAGCCTGTTTTTACGTCCAAAATATGATGATAGGTTTTTCCATTTACTGTAAAGCATCTTTCGTATACTCCTGATGTTACAATAGTTTTGTCCGTCAATGGAACCATTCCGATTATTTCTGATCTATCTGTATACGGCCGTTCTATGCCAATATTAAAATCGGTGCTTTCATCTTTGCCACCTATGGCTACAATGTTTCCGCCTAAGTCAATAATGGCATTTGTAACGCCCTCTTTTTTTAGCTTCTCAGATACTCTATCTGCAATATATCCCTTGGCAATTCCGCCTAAGTCGATTTCGCCATTTGGATTGTCCATAGTTACTGTATTTCCTTTTATTTTGATTTGCTTGTAATCAACCCCTGCTATGGCATCAGCTAAAGCTTTTTCTGTCGGAACTTTTGGTGTTTCGCTATGAAAATCCCAAAGGTCTGTTGCTTTGCCTATTGTAATATCAAACTTTCCCTTAGAAACTTCTCCGTAATGGATTCCTGCTTCTATCACTTCTATTGTCTTGCTGTCAACTTTTGTAGGTTGTCCATTAGCGCGATTTATTCTATAGATATCCGAACCTTCTTTGGTTTTGCTCAATAAATTTTCGTATTGACTACAAACTTTAAAGCCTTTGTCTATTACGGCTTTTGCATTTTCCTCTGTCATATTTTCCATATTATATATTGTTATCTTGCAAATGGTATCAAGATAATAGCTAGTTTTTTCTACAGGGTCTACCTTTCCGCACCCTGTTTGTGTTATAATAAGCAGAGCAATTAACGAGAAAGCGGAAATTAATTTTTTTGTTTTTTTCATATATACCTCTAATTTTTAAGGAGCTTCTTATGATTAAAAAAGCTGATATTTTTTTATTTATATTTTTAATACTTGCTGGTCTTGGGCTATCTTTTTTATCTGTCGCCGGAAGTGTCACTGGTTCTCAAGCCGTAGTGTCTGTCGACGGTAAACTGTATGGTTCTTATTCTTTGTCAAAAGACCAAGTAATAACAATAAACGAAAATAACCACATAAATAAGATTACCATAAAAGGTGGTCAAGTTTCAATGACTTTTTCAGATTGTCACAATCAAATTTGTGTAAAGCATTCTGAAATCACAAAAACATCGGAAAGTATCGTCTGTCTGCCTAACAAAGTTATGGTGGAAATCAAAGGGAAAGGCGGTGATTTTGATGCAATCTCAAACTAACTCTTACAGTCTTAGAACTCGGCGTCTAGCTGTCAGTGCAATGTTTGCAGCTCTCGCTCTTATTTTTTCATATGTAGAAGCAATTATTCCTTTCAGCGTAGGAATCCCCGGCGTAAAGTTGGGCATTGCCAATTTGGTAATTATAATTGCCTTATATGAAATGAATATAAAATATGCATTTACAATCAACGTAGTGAGGATCTTTGTTTCTGGCCTACTATTTAACGGACTATTTGGCGCATTGTACTCTCTTTCTGGTGGAATCGTCAGTCTAATTGTAATGTGGCTTCTGAAAAAAACAAATCTTTTCAGTATGGTTGGTGTCAGTATGGCTGGCGGCGTAGCTCACAATTTGGGGCAACTAATTATCGCCTCCCTCATTGTGTCAAATTTTAAAATGTTTTTATACTTCCCCGTCCTAATGTTCTCTGGCATAATCAGTGGCATTATGATCGGAATTGTTTCTTATATTATATATCAAAAACTACCTAAGCAGTTATTTAGATAACTGCTCACTGGCACGTCTTTTTTCCATTATCTTTTGATTGCCAACTGATGATGCCCCTAATTTTTCATTTCTGAAAATCAGGGGCATTTTTGAGCATAAATTCGTGATAAATGCCCCGATTTTTTCACTTTTATGTTCCTTGCATACAGTATTACACGACTCTTTTGGGGAAATTCCTAATGCCCTCAAAATCATAATGCATTTATGGAAATACGTAGGCTAGACTAAGCTAGGCTGGTTTGGTCTGGTGATTGGTAAAATCCATAGACTGAAACTGATAATGAGAATCATTATCAGTTATCGCTGTAATTAAGGGTCGAAAAAAACCAAAAGTCGAATTTGCTCATGAAATCAAGAAAAATAGCCTGCCAGTGAGCAGAATCTCAGATATAAATGGGTTTCAAGGGATTAATTGGCAAATTCACGAGTCAATGCTTCCGCAAGCAAGTTGATTCTGTTGCAAATGCAACAGTTGTTGCCCATATATTGCTAGATTATGTCACATACAAACATATTAGTCAGTTG
>JAVXAG010000106.1:0-6093 GCA_036660615.1 Anaerovoracaceae bacterium | reverse complement strand
CATTGAGATAGGGGTATGTTTCAAGTGATAGTTAATATTTAGGTAGGGAAAAAGGTAAAAAAATAGCGAAAATCGGCTAAAAACATTAAAAAACCGAACTATACGACTCAAATAAAGCTGAATAGTTCGGTTTAGTATTAAAAGGATTTATTCTTCACAAGTTTTCATTGCTTCCAAAGTATCACCTAAAAGTTGATCAAGATCCCAACCTAGCATTTCAGCTCCTTGGAGAATTACTTCTCTATCACAGCCGGCAGCAAAATGTTTGTCCTTAAACTTCTTTTTTAGTGATTTAAGCTCCATGTCTTGGCAGCTTTTAGAAGGACGCATTAGAGCGGCAGCACCGATAAGACCAGTAAGCTCATCACAAGCGAACAAGACCTTTTCCATCAAGTGTTCCGGTTTCACATCACAACACAAACCATATCCATGAGAAACGACGGCGTGAATCATATCATCATCAGCACCGGCTTCCTTTAACAATTCAGGAGCTTTTTTGCAATGTTCATCAGGCCACATTTCAAAATCGATGTCGTGGAGTAAACCTACAGTTCCCCAAAAGTCCACATCCTCTCCAAAGCCAAGTTTGTTTGCAAAATATCTCATTGTGCCTTCAACCATAAGACCATGATGGATATGGAAATCTTCTTTATTGTACTTCCCTAATAATTCTAAAGCATCATCTCGTGTAATCATAATATTACTTCCTTCCTATAATCTTTCTTTTTTCGGTGGAATTTGAGCGATGATTATAGCGGCAAACATTACAACACAGCCAAGAATTTCACGACCAGTCATAAATTCGTGTAGGATAATAACGCCACAAACTACAGCGAATACTGACTCCAAACTCATAAGAAGCGAAGCAATTGTTGGCTCTGCATCTCTCTGTGCGATGACTTGCAAAGTGTATCCAACACCACAAGATAAAACACCAGCATATAGAAGAGGCAACCAACATTGAAGTAAACTGCTTATGCTAAATTGGTCTAGCTCAAATATGCACATGCAGATTAAACCTAGAACACCAGCTACAAGGAACTGGATACAAGATAGCTTGACTCCGTCTGTTTTTGGAGAAAAATAATCGATAACTAAAATATGTACTGAGAAGGCAAAGGCACAAAGTAGAACCAAGAAGTCACCTTTTGCAAGAGCAAAAGACTTGTCAGTCATACAAAGAAGATAAAGCCCAAATGCTCCCATAAGCACACAAAGCCATACAATAGGTCTAAGTTTCTTTTTCAAGAAAAGTCCTAAGATAGGCACTATTACTATATAAAGGGCAGTGATAAATCCAGCTTTGCCTGCAGTGGTAAACTGTATTCCTATTTGTTGCAGTGATGAAGCAACAAATAAAACAAGTCCGCAGATGACACCACCGGTTATCAATATTTTGCGTTCAGCATTTTTTTCCTCAACGGATTTTTCAATGAAATCTTCTTCAGAAGGTTTGCTTATCCTTTGTAATAAAAAGATAACAGGGATTAAAACTAAACCTCCGATAATTGAACGAACACCATTAAAGGTAAAAGGACCAATATAGTCCATGCCGGCACTTTGTGCGACAAAGGCAGATCCCCAAATGAATGCCGTCAGTAGTAGCATTAAGTTACTACGCATTTTTTTGCTCATAATTTTCACATTCCTTTTCTTAATTAAAATTCTTACATATATTTATATTATATTAAAAAAATGAAGATTTTACAAGGGACGAAACTTTGTTTTTACACAAAAATATGGTAGAATAGTTGTATTACATACAATATTATAAAAGAAAGAGGCAAAATGAGACAAAATTTTTATATAGCGACCTTTGATGATGACGCTATTGCAGTTACAAAGGAATACAATTTGAACATAGAATTTAACCATCTTTGCATTTCAGAGAATTTAGATGAGGATAAAATACAAGGGACAATTGACGAAATGAAAAAAGATTGGCAAGAATCAGAAGCAAGCAAAGCCATTATTCATGGGCCTTTTACAGAACTTTGCCCAGCATCCATTGACCAGAGAGTTGTTGCCATAGCATTTGACCGCCTAAATGAGGCGTATTTTGTTTGCAAAAAACTGGGAGTGGAAAGAATGGTGGTACATTCTGGGTATTTGCCCCTAATATATTTCAAGGAATGGCACGAAGAAAAATCCGTTAATTTTTGGAAAAAATTTATGGCTGACAAGCCAGAGGGATTTAGAATTTTTATTGAAAACGTATTTGAAGATGAACCATTGATGATGAAGCAGATGCTGGACAAGATCAACGATTCCAGGATAAAGGTTTGTTTGGATATTGGACATGCCAATGCAGTGATGGAAGAAGGACTGACAGTATTTGACTGGATAGACACCCTTAGTGAACACATTGGGCATTTTCATATACATAATAATTTTGGGAAGAAAGATTTGCATAATGACATAAGTAATGGTAGCATGGATATGATAAAAATCTTTGAAACTATTAAAAATAAATGTGATACTGATGTTACTTTTACAATTGAAAGTAGAGATTGCAGGAGCAGCGTGGAATGGTTAATAGAAAATAAATATATTTGAAGAGGTAGAAAAATGAGTGAAAAAAAATTGTTTGAAATGATTGGAACGATTAAAGGCGCCAATAATCAAGTAATAGAAATGGCCAAAGAAAGACAGGCTTTTTTAGCTAAACCTCCAGGAAGCTTAGGATATTTGGAAGATATTTCCATCAAGCTTGCAGGGATAACAGGGGAAGTAAAAAATGACGTGAAAAAACAGTGCGTAGCTATTATGTGTGCGGACAATGGCGTTGTTGACGAAGGGGTTGCTTCAGCACCACAGTCAGTAACTCTGTGCCAAACTATTAACTTTACGAGAAGGTTGACAGGCGTCAGCGCTATGGCAAAGTATTACGATATTGATTTATTAGTAGTTGATATTGGTGTAAAAATGGATATCCCAAAGGAAATTTGCACTGATAATATGCTAGAAAATGACAAAATCACTAGAAAGATTGTCAATAGAAGGATTGCCAATGGAACAAGAAATTTGGCAAAAGAAGCAGCTATGACGAGAGAAGAAGCTGTTAGAGGAATTTTGACTGGAATTGAATCCGCAGAAGCTATAAAAAAATCAGGTTGCCAGTTGTTTGGCGTTGGAGAAATGGGCATTGGAAACACAACTACAACATCGGCAGTTTTAAGCGCACTTACTGGGGCAAAAGCAATAGAAACAGTTGGCAGAGGTGGCGGTCTAAATGATGAAGGACTAGAAAAAAAGATAAAGATAGTCGACGATGCTGTACATAGTTGGTGTATGAATGACCCAATAGAGATTCTTGCAAAAGTTGGCGGATACGATATTTGCGCTATGGTCGGAGCATATCTGGGGGCAGCGATTTATAGATTACCAGTTGTTATAGATGGATTTATCTCTGTGGTTGCGGCTTGTATTGCAAAAGAACTTAATCCACTAGTAACGGACTTTATGTTTGCCTCACACAAATCTTATGAGAGAGGTTATGTCATTGCAATGGATAGACTTGGCATAAAACCTATGTTTGATCTGGGAATGAGATTAGGTGAAGGAAGTGGGTGCCCAATAGCATTCAAAATTATAGAAACAGCAAGTGCTGCGATGAATTTAATGGCTACACTTGAAGAAGGCTCCATAGACGGAGGATATTTGGAAGAAATAAGAGAGGGAAACTTGTTCTAATGAATATTTTTATTAGCGGTGGATGCAAAAATGGGAAATCATATTATGCACAGAAACTAGCAAAAGAAATGTCCCAGAGTCAAGAAGTTCCGCTTTATTATTTGGCAACAATGATACCTACTGACGATGAGGACAAAAAAAGAATAGAGAGACATATTGCAGAGAGAGCAGGCTGGGGCTTCGAAACTATTGAACAAGGCGAAAACATTTGCAGTGCCTTAGAATCTGGTATAAATTGCCAAGGCGCTTTTCTTCTAGACAGTGTAACTGCACTTTTATCTAACGAAATGTTCAAATCAAATGGTGAATTTGATTCTTTTGCTGGAGATAAAGTGGAAAAAGAGTTGGTTGAGTTTGCCAAGAAAACAGGCAATACGGTATTTGTTTCTGACTACATTTATTCCGACGCGAGACGGTTTGATGAGTATACAGAAAAGTACCGCAAAGGGTTGGCTCAGGTGGATCGTGCATTGGCTAGGGTGTGTGATCAAGTAATAGAAGTTTCTTTTGGTAATATAAAAAAATACAAATAGAAAGTTGGTAAATGATGAAATTTGTTACAGGATTTTTTATGGCGTGGGGAAACTTTTTATCGTTACCTTGCCCCTATAAAAAATGGGACAGTAACCTAAAAAATATGATGTTAGCATTTCTACCGGGGGTAGGAATGGTAGTTGGTTTACTTGGGATTGCCTTGTATTGGTTACTTGAATATGTTAACATACAAGTATCCATAAGTGGATTGATTATGATGTTTTATGCCTATGCAATATGTGGGTTTATGCATCTTGACGGTTTTATGGATTGTAATGACGCCATTATGTCAAGAAGACCATTAGAAGAAAGACAGAGAATCCTAAAAGATTCCCATACGGGAGCCTTTGCGGTAATAACATTGGTGTTTCTTTTTTTGGCATATTATGTGTCCATATCTACTGCCTTTGGCAAACTAGATATAATTAATTTGTTTATGATACCAGTTATAAGTAGAGGCTGTTCTGGGTTTTGTGTATTGACATACAAGCCTATGGGGCATAGCCAGTATGTAAGTGACTATGACGAAAAAGGTAGAATAAAATATAGAGTGGCGGTTATAGTACAAATGGCAATAGCTATTGCCATAACATTGGTTTTTAGCCATAATCTCCTAGTAACCGGAATATGTGCCGGAGTGATGATTGCAGTCGCTTTTGTTGCATGTGCATATGGAAGAAAACAGCTAGGCGGAATGAGTGGAGATATTGCAGGATATACTATAAGTATAACTGAATTGACGGGAATATTAATTTTAGCGATAATGATAATTTAGAGGTAGGAAATGATTTTAATTTTTGGAGGAGCTTACCAAGGAAAACTTGAATACGCCTTGGAGCAATTTAATTTAAAGGAAAGTGATGTTTTTCATTGCGAGATGGAGTCTATGAAAATAGACTTAGATAAGAAAATAATCGCAAATCTTGAGGAATTTATTTTTGCGTGTGCAAAGGAAGATATTGAGGCAAAGGAATGTCTTGAGGATAACTGGGAAAAGTTAAAGGACAGAATTGTTATTTGTGCTGATATATCTCAGGGAGTAGTTCCAATGGACAAAACGGAACGCGCGTGGAGAGAGATGACTGGCAGAACCATGCTCTATCTTGGGCAAAAAGCAGATAAGATATTTAGAGTATTTTGTGGAGTCGCAGAAGAAGTAAAGTAGTGAGGGTAAAATGAAATCGTATATACATTTGATTCGTCATGGAATAACAGAGGGTAACCTAAAAAGCTGGTATTATGGCAGGGAAGATTTGCCCCTTTCGGAGATTGGAATAAAAACCATCGAGGATCTTGCAACCAAGGGTGGTTATCCAAAGGGTGATGAAACAGCCTTTTATACTACGGGGTTGACGAGAACTGAGCAAACTTTTAAATTGATATATGGGGAAGCCCAGCATAAACAAATTCCATTGTTACAAGAAATGGATTTTGGCGATTTTGAATGCAAAACTTACGAGGAACTAAAAGATCACCCAGGATTTATTGCGTGGGTAGACGATTCTATAGGTGATGTTGCCTTCCCAGGAGGGGAGAGCAAAAATGGATTTGCAGAGCGAATATCCAGAGGTTTAAATGAACTTCTTGGTTATCATCGACTAAAGGAACTTTCGGTAAGACACAGCGGAAATGATGCTATTTCATTACTTGTCTGTCATGGCGGCGTAATGTCACAGATGATGCAAGAAATGTTTGCAACGGAACACAAGAACCTTTGGGACTGGATGCCAGACCCAGGTCATGGGTATACGGTATATTTTCAAGATGGAAAACCAAGTGGATATGAGAAGATATAGGTCAGGTAGCATTAAGCAGTCTATAAAGTCGCTTGAAAAATAAAAAATGTGTCGAAAAGTAAAGTTTTTT
>JAVXAG010000105.1:0-6159 GCA_036660615.1 Anaerovoracaceae bacterium | reverse complement strand
CAATCTAGTCCAAATCCACTGGTAAGCAAAGTTCTGTTCTTTTGCCACCTTTATACAATTTCTTGTTTTTTTCGTAGATGATTTCTAGACCTTCTAGGGTCAACATCTTGTCTACATGGTCAATGCAGTTTACCCCACTTTCAATCATTGTTGAAAGTCCACCAGTTGCAACAACTGTAACCGGTTTGCCCGATGTTGTAATAGCGTCAAGTTCTTTTTCCATCTTCCTGACTATGTAGTCCACCATTCCCATATGTCCATAAACCAAACCGGATTGCATACTTTGAATAGTGTTTTTGCATATAGTTTGTCCAGGTTCTTCTAACTCGACTTTTGGTAGCTTTGAAGTCTTTTCAAATAAAGCCTCCGAAGCAATTTTTAGTCCTGGGGCTATAGAACCACCTAAATATTCCGCCTTGTCAGTAACCGCACAAAAAGTTGTGGCTGTACCAAAGTCGATAATAATCAAAGGACCACCATATTTTGAGAAAGCTGCCACAGCATTTACAATTCTGTCGGCACCCACCTGTTTAGGGTTGTCATATTTTACAATCAAACCAGTCTTTACGCCCGATTCGACTACTATTGCTCTTTTGTTGAAGTACTTCTGGGATAAATGTTGAAGCGTATAAAGCACCGATGGAACTACCGTCGAAATAATTACATCCTCAACGTCGGAAGTTTTTAGTCCTTCATACATAAACAACTGATTAATTATCATGCCGTATTCATCAGCACTTTTGTTGTTATCAGTTTCGATTCTCCAATTGGTAATTAGTTTTCCGTCTTGGAACACTCCAAGTACGATATTACTGTTACCGATATCAAAGGCTAGTAACATTAATTTGTCTCCTTTACTTTACAACTCTTTCCAATCTCTTTAGGGCAAGTGCCATGGTCAATCCCGGTATTACTCTGTTGCCGGTAATTTCCGCACCTAAAACCTCATTGATCCTCTTCAGTCTGTATTGAACCGTATTTGTGTGAATTCCCATAAACTGAGAAGTCTTGCCACTGTTCATTCCAGCATCAAGGACAAATGTTTCCAAAGTGTCAAGTAGCTGTCTTGCTTTATTTTCACCCATCTCTTTTTTAAACGGGTCTAACAAGTCCATATAATTTTTCTTTAGGTATCCGCCATGAACCTGCAAATTTATGCAGTTGCTGACCAATGCCAATTCATATTTTGTGAAAACCCTCTTATAAGGGAATACACTTTCTACAAAAGTCCAAGTTTCACTTATTAATCTAAAGGCATCACCTGCCCCTTCAATCCCATCAAGACCAGTAGCATGGAAAATCCGTACAGTTTTCCCATCCTCTTTTAGCTTGTCAAAAAGTCTTAGACAGACTAACTTGTCAGGTGGTTCCTCATCCTTTATTTCATTTCTCAAAATCATACCATAAGTTTCATCACCCTCGGCAATGCGCATAATTTCAATGTTTTCTTCCTTTTCAAAGTCACTTAAAACCTTGTTTCCTTGACTGTTTCCAATGCCTTTTGCATAGAAAACACTGAGGATTTTCTCACCCTTTAGGCCTATTTCGTCCTTTAAAGAATAAGCAAGACTCTTGTTCCCTCTAATCAAGGCTTTTATTAGCTCCGCTTTTGCATCACGTTCAGGAGTGTATTTCCACATTCCCATTGCAAGTTCAATGATTTCAGCCAATTTAGTTATTTCACCGGCTGAATAGTTATCCTCATTGTCTACAATAAACACAAAATATTTTTCCTTGTTGATTGTAACAGGCCCCCAGTAAGTCAACACTCCATTGACATCGATCAAAGTGTAAATTGCACTTTTTTCAACATCTCTTTCCTTGCCAAGCCTAATGGCCTCCGCAATTGTAGTCTTTTGTCTGGTTTCTATTGACAAAATAGGGTTGAAGTCTTCACTTAACAAAACCACTTGGAAATCATTGCTGATTGCAGCTTCCCTAAGTGCCGACTGGAAATTACTATGTTTTTCAAAATTCAATAGATGATAAATCGTGTTGTTTATCAAACTGTTTTTAAAATTATCGCCATAAAGCAACTTATCCATAACTTGCTCTATTGCATCAGAATACTCTACGTTATTTGATGATGAAATTACAAGCATTGGCATTCCAACCTGTTCAGCCATATCGATAACCGACTCATCAATTGAAGATAACCCATTTTTTGCATGGAACACAACCACTGCTGCCACACCTTGTTTGGAAAGCTCAGCAATAGTGTTTTTCTGCAAAACCGGTTCATTTTTCATTCCATAAAAAGATGTCAAAACCATCTGTTCACGCAAGCCATTATGGGCAACTGCGTCTTTAATATTATCAGCATCCATTACTGATATAGAGCGAACCCTATTTTCAAGGTTCCTCTTGCCTGCTGCTATGATACACTGATCATAAGCCCCCAGACCTAAACAATCTTTTACAGTAATCTTCATTTTTCACCTCTTGCGTATTATCTCTTCACCTATTACTCTTTGTCAGACTCCTGCTTATTATCGCTTTGGTCATTCTCTTCTATCATAGGTGTTTTCTCATCTTTTCCATCATCAGCCGATAGTTTTATATCATCAGCAGACTTTTCAACATTGTCTTCAGCCATATAGTCTTCGTCATATTTAGCTAGTTCTTCTGCTAATTTTTTCGCTTCTTCTTCTCTAATTTTTTCATACTCGTCAGCTTCTTCTTTGTTGACTTGCTGAATTTTTTCTTCCTTAACCTTTACGCTTTCAATCAAACCTTCCGGTGTAAGGTCTCCATTATAAAGAGCTTCAAATTGTTCAGCATCAAGAGTTTCGACTTCAAGAAGTGCTTCAGCGACAACTTGCAGTTTATCTTTGTGCTTTATCAAAATTTGTTTAGCATCTTCAAAAGCTTCCTCAACTATTGCCTTGATTTCTTGGTCTATTTCTGAAGCAATTCCCTCAGAATAGTTCTGGCGAGTTGAGAAGTCTTTCCCTAGGAATACTTCATCTGATGAACTATAATTTACTGGTCCTAATTTTTCACTAAAACCATATTTAGTAATCATATCTCTAGCTATTTCAGTAGCTCTCAAAATGTCATTGCTTGCGCCTGTACTGATGTCGTCCAAAGTAAGAAGTTCAGCAACACGCCCACCTAACAAGTGAACAATCGTGTTTTTCATTCTTGACTTAGTCTCAAAATATTTGTCCTCTTTTGGAAGGAACATAGTGAAACCACCTGCGCCACCTCTTGGAACAATAGTTACTTGGTGGACAGGGTCAGAATCAGGAATGGATCTCATTACAATTGCATGTCCTGCTTCGTGATAAGCTGTCAATTTTCTCTCTGCTTCGCTGATAACTCTGCTCTTTTTAGCAGGCCCAGCCATAACCTTGGTTGTAGCCTCCTCAATTTCAGCCATTCTGATTTTTCTACCGTTTCTTCTAGCTGTAATCAAAGCTGCTTCATTCAATAGGTTTTCTATGTCAGCCGGAGTAAATCCAGGTGTTCTTCTTGCCAAAATCTTTGGTGACACTTCTTCAGAAAGTGGTTTGTTTCTTGAGTGGACTTTGAAAATTTCTTCTCTGCCCTTTACGTCAGGTAAACCAATTACTACTTGTCTGTCAAATCTTCCCGGTCTCAATAAAGCCGGATCTAGTACGTCAGGTCTGTTTGTCGCAGCCAAAATAATTATTCCTGAATTCTCTCCAAAACCATCCATTTCAACTAGCAACTGATTAAGTGTTTGCTCTCTTTCATCGTTGCCACCACCTAAACCTGCGCCTCTTTTTCTACCAACTGCATCTATTTCGTCTATGAAAACGATACATGGTGAATTCTTTTTTGCTTGCTCAAATAAATCTCTTACACGAGAAGCTCCAACTCCGACGAACATTTCCACGAAGTCTGAACCACTTATTGTAAAGAATGGAACTCCTGCTTCTCCTGCAGTAGCCTTTGAAATATATGTTTTTCCTGTTCCTGGAGGCCCTACTAATAGAATACCCTTTGGTATTCTCGCTCCCAGTTCTTTGTATTTTCGCGAATCCTTTAAGAAGTCTACAACCTCCTCAAGCTCTGCTTTTTCTTCGTCAAGTCCGGCAACGTCATTAAAGGCAATATCCCTGCCATCGTTACCACTCTTAAACATCTTCGCCTTGCTCTTACCAAAGGAAAATGCTTTCCCATTGCCTCCTTGATTCATCATCAAGTAGAATAAGAATCCTAATGCAATTACCATAATTAGAGTTGGCAATAAGCTAAGTAGCGTCCCACCACTCTTTGGCTTATCTGTCATGTATTTTATTTTGCCTTCTTTCATCTGTGGAAAGATATACATATCGTCAAGTCTATCTATCTGTGTAAGATATGGCGCATATGCATACACCATTTTTTTGTTGTCTAACTTAGCAGTTAGCTTTGTCCCTGTAATATTAATTTCTTTAACTTGTTCCGTTTGGAAGTAGTTTGCCATTGTAGAAAATGGAACTTCTTTCACCTCTACTGCGTTGCTCCCCTTATAGAAAAACGCCGCTGTCAATACTACCGCAAATATTACTAAGTAAATACTTATATTTTTTGCAAATTTTTTCAATCTTTATGTTCCCCTTCCATGTCTCTATTCTTAATAATTTGATTTTGTCAAATTTGTTATTTATAACAAAACAGTCTGTATATTTTATCATAATGTCCCAATTATTTCAACAACTATCACTGATTTTGTTTCATCGCACAATTTATACCTGGCTGAATATCGGCTTTTACCCTCAAGTGGTACTATCCAAATAATCTCCCTGTTAATTGCCAAAAGGTCAACTTCTTCTCTCATAGACTTTGGAATCTTGCTATCTACAAAATAATCTTGAATTGCCTTTGTCTTTTCTTTCGCAAAATAGAAGTAATCGCCTTCTTTTCTGTGACGAAAATCTATTTTATCATATATGTCATTTCCAAAAGCTTCCTTTAGTAAGTCTGCATCAAAAGCACCATGAAGTCCAATATTTTCTCTATATGAGCCATAGTCGTCATATGACATTTCGCATATCTGCCATGAAATTTCTCTAGTCTTTCCGCTGCTTCTGGCAACTTCAATGTTATCATATATTTTTCTAAACACATATCCGTTAGGCAAATCAATGGATGCCGACGGCCCATGGTTAAATATCAAATTGTCACATTTTTCCATATGTGCAAAAGTAACATCTTGGTCAAGTCCTATTTTTTCTAAAGCAAGTGATATAATTCTAAGTCTAATGGCCTTTTCCTCTTTGCTGAGTTTTACCCCATCTAGCAAAATTTTGTCTTTGCTCTCTGTCAAAAGTATATGTGGAAACTTTGCATTTACTTGTTTCCAAATGTATTCCTTGTCCACCGTTGCAATTTTCCCCAGCCTATTAATTGTATCCTTAATGTTATTGTTATATTCCTTTTCTAAATACGGAATCAATTCTAATCTAATTTTATTTCTGGCATAAATCGGCTCCAAATTTGTCTTGTCTATTCTAGGCGTCAAGTTTTTTTCATCACAGTATCTTTCGACTTCATCTCTGGTGATATCTAGCATTGGCCTTATTATTTGGTTTCCATACTCATCCCGCCTTGAATAGTTAATTCCGCTTAGTCCGTCTGTTCCTGCTCCTCGCAATATTCTAAACAAAATAGTTTCTACCTGATCGTTGCTGTTTTGGGCTACTGCAATTCTTATATTTTCTCTGGGAATACCCTCATCAACTAGTTCTTGAACTCTAGTCGCAAATCCCTGATATCTTGCTTGTCTGCCCGCTTCTTCTGATGTAATCTTTTTCTCTTTAGCAATTTTGTTACAGTCAACTATAAAAGTTCGGCAAGGTGTCTTTGCCTCTTGGCAAAGATTTTCAACGTATTCCTGATCTTCCTCAGCCGCCACCGGTCTAAATTTATGGTTTATATGGACTGGATATATTTTCAGGTTCATCTCTTTTGCCAGATCCTTTAAAACGCAAAAAAGGCACAGAGAATCAGGACCTCCTGAGAGTCCAATTACTATGTGCTGATTGTTACTAATTAAATCATTTTCTTCAATTGTCTTTAATATTTTTTCTTTTACCATGATGGTGGTATTATACCACAATTTCCCCACTAAAATCAAAGTTTTTCAATGTTTTATTCTTATTTTACGATTCCTATATGATAACATCCAGTGCCAAAGATGGCGGAGTT
>JAVXAG010000104.1:0-6240 GCA_036660615.1 Anaerovoracaceae bacterium | reverse complement strand
TTTTACAGTTTGAATGTCTGGAATTTTTCCTCTATAACTTCTTCTTCTGTAAACTCGTATTCGTTGCCTGGAAGTATTGCATTCATTGCGATTCCAACGATAGCAGCGATAGCAAGACCGGATAGTGTAATAACTGTTCCAAATACTGTGAAGGAAACTCCGCCAACTGCGTTAAATCCTAAAGCACATACTAGAATAAGAGCAGCAATTATTGTATTTCTAGTCCTTGTAAAGTCTACTTGATTCTCAACTACATTTCTAATACCAATAGCAGAAATCATTCCGTAAAGTATTAGAGAAACACCACCGATTATAGCAGCAGGAATTGATGAAATCAAGAAACTTACCTTAGGGATAAACGAAAGAGCAATTGCAAAGACTGCAGCAATTCTTATTACCCTTGGATCATAAACCTTTGTTAGAGCCAAAACACCAGTGTTTTCGCCATAAGTTGTATTTGCAGGGCCGCCAAAGAAAGAAGCCAAGCAAGTTGCAAGACCATCACCTAACAACGTTCTGTGTAAACCAGGATCAGCAATATAGTTGTGACCAGTAGTTGCACCGATTGCAGAGATATCACCGATATGTTCCATCATAGTTGCCAGAGCAATTGGCATAATTGTAATAATTGCACTAATATCGAATTTGGCAATCATAATTGGTGGAAGACCTACAAATGGCTCATTTGCAATAGCCGAAAGATCAACTGCACCAGATACAATAGCAAAGACATAAGAAACAACGACACCTAAGATAATAGGAATTATTTTGACCATTCCTTTGCCCCAGATATTAAAAATAATTATAGTTGCTAAGGCGATAATAGCTAACAACCAATTAGTTTGGCAATTTGTGATTGCAGTAGGAGCCAAAATTAGACCGATGGAGATAATAATTGGACCAGTTACAACCGGTGGGAAAAATCTCATAGTCTTTTTTGCGCCAAAGAATTTAATCAAACCAGCAAGCACGATGTATACCAAGCCGGCACATAAAACACCGCCACAAGCATATGGGAGCATTTCAACATTTGGAGTACCATCCTTTAACATTGGAGCAACCGCAGCATATCCACCTAAAAAGGCAAAGGAAGAACCTAAGAATGCAGGAACTTTTCCTTTAGTCAAAAGGTGAAATAAGAGAGTACCAAGACCAGCCATTAGCAAAGTAGTCGAAACACTTAGACCAGTTAGAATTGGAACTAGTACAGTGGCACCAAACATAGCGAAAGTATGTTGAAGCCCCAGAATAATCATTTTAGGAATACCGAGTTTTGTGGCATCGTGGATGCCGTCGTGATTTACGTTCTTGTCTTTTGTCATTATTATTTCCTCCTAAATTTGAAGAAACACCTACGATTATTTTTCGTATAGATTGACACATGTTTTACCATCAAACTCTTCAATTTCAACAGATACGATTTCATTTCTTGAAGTGGGGACATTTTTTCCTACATAGTCGGCGCGTATGGGTAATTCCCGATGACCTCTGTCAATTAAAACTGCCAATTGAATAGTTGCTCCACGTCCAAATTTTGATATGGCATCAAGAGCAGCCCTTGCAGTTCTACCAGTAAAAAGTACGTCGTCAACTAAAACGACATCTTTACCAGAGATATCAAAAGGTATTTCAGTTTCAGTAAAAAGAGGCACACTATTTGCTTTTGATAAATCATCTCGATAATAAGTTATGTCAAGTTCACCAACTGGCACATCAATATTTTCAAAACTCTTTATATTTGCCGCTAATTCCTTAGCTAACGGCAAGCCCCTTCGTTTGATACCAAGTAAGACTACATTTTGGCAACCTTGATTACGCTCGGCAATTTGATGAGCAATTCGTACCAGGACGCGAGACATATCCGCACTTGTCATTAATTGTGATCTTAGTTTCATACCTTTACCCTCCTACTATACTAGAAAAAAACATAAAAAAATCTTGTCATCTAATGACAAGATTGCACAACAAGTCTAGTACCAAATTCAAAAATCAATATGGTTAGTCGATATGTAATCTTGTCGGTATCACAGTACCAACTTAAAGATGTTCTTTTCTGTATTAAATACTACATTATATGTAGACTTATGTCAAGGAAAAATATATAATAGGAGGAGTGAGTGGAAGAGAGGGAAATAATATGGGCGACTTGATATTGTATGTTATTCTTGCTGTTGTGGGATATTTTCTTGCAGGTAAATTAAGGAAGTATGAGGACAAAATTCGCGGTATTCCAAAGTTCCAGACTGTTGCAATAGTCATATTGGTTTTTGCAATGGGGTCTAGGATGGGATCCAACGATGAAATCGTGTCAAACCTTAACAAGATAGGCATCTATGCATTAATATTCACCGTTATCACAATTATTTTTTCAATGGTGGCAGTTACCATAACGAGAAAAATAATGAAACTCGATAAATTTGGAGACAGTCAACGACTTGACGACAAACATGTTGTAGCTTCTGTAGAAGCTGATATAGCTCCAGTTGAAGAATCTACAAATTCCGGCAAGATAATGACCATGATAATACTAGTAACAGTTACTTTGGGACTGTTCTTTGGTTATTTATTCGTCGATAACATTTTCCCAGACTACGCAGTGTTTAACAGCCTTGCAGGAAACACTATAAAAATCGGGTTGTGTTTGCTACTATTCCTCATTGGATTTGAAATGGGACTAGAAGGAACATTTATCCAAAACTTTAAAAAAGCAGGAATCAAAGTAATAATTTTTCCAATAGTCATAGGACTTGGAACATTACTGGCAGCATTGGTTTGCTCAATATTTATACCAATTTCCGTTAGAGAATCCTTGGCAATAGGAGCTGGATTTGGTTGGTACTCGTTGGCACCAGTTATAATAATGGAAAAAGGTTTTATTACTGCAAGCGCCATATCGTTTATGCACAATATTTTGAGAGAACTCTTGGGATTACTTTTCATTCCTATAGTAGCACAAAAAATAGGATACTTAGAAAGTATTGCAATACCAGGTTCAGCGGCATCGGACGTATGCTTACCAATTATTGCCAAATCAACAAAAAGTGAAATTGCTATTTACTCATTTATTTCGGGAGTAACATTAAGTGCGTTGGTGCCTATTTTGGTTCCAATAATGATCGGATAAAGGGTTTTGGCTAGAAAGAGAGAAAGAAATATAGATGAAATACATAATCCTATACTGGGGTGTAATGCTAATTGGTTACATTATCGCCAGCAAATTACGCAGCAAAGCAGATAAGTTCTCTTGGATTGGAAAGCTGGAAATGCTTGCAATATCAACATTGGTTTTCTTTATGGGACTTAGAATGGGATCCAATGATGAAGTAATATCCAATCTTGGAACAATAGGCGTACAATCTTTCGTTATGACAATAATAATTATGGCAGGAGCAGTAATTGCAATTACCATAACTAGAAAAATATTAAAAATTGATAAGTTTGGCGTGTTACAGACACCAAATGCCCAGAAGAAAGCAAAAGACCAAATTGAAGCAAAAGCTCAACTTGAAGCAAAAGCTCAACTTCAAGAAGAAGCAGAAACTATGGAAACACTTGAAGAAGAACAGGGACAATCATCTAGTATGATGACGTGGATAATAGTTGGTTTTGTAGTCTTGGGAATGGCTTTAGGATTTTTGTTTGTGGACAAGCTGTTTAAAGATATGGTGTATTTTGACACATTGACAGCCAACCTAATGGTAGTTGGACTTACAATTTTGTTAGGACTAATAGGATTTGAAATGGGATTGACGGGAACTGTGGTTAAGAACTTTTCAAAGATAGGAATACGAGTAGTGGCATTTCCAATAGCTGTTATAATTGGAACGATTGTCTCATCGTTGCTGTGTGGTTTATTGTTTACATTGTCAATGAAAGAGTCATTAGCTATTGGTTTTGGTTTTGGTTGGTATACATTTGCACCTATTGCCATAGCCAAAGAAGGTTATGTAATTGCCAGTGCGATTTCATTTATGCACAATGTCTTTAGAGAAATAGGAG
The DNA here is from genome assembly GCA_036660615.1 of Anaerovoracaceae bacterium. Taxonomy (GTDB): domain Bacteria; phylum Bacillota; class Clostridia; order Peptostreptococcales; family Anaerovoracaceae; genus JAVXAG01. Next base: position 2,241 of record JAVXAG010000104.1, on the reverse strand, counting down.
GAATTATCTTAATTCCAATTCTTGCGAAGAAGATAGGGTTTATAGAAGTTGCCGGACTTCCAGGAGTTGCCGCAATGGATATTTGCCTTCCTATTGTAGAAAAATCAACGAGACAAGATATAATCGTGTATTCATTTGCCATTGGTATTACAGAAAGTTTACTAGTACCTTTGATTGTGCCGCTAATAATAGGGTTTTAAAAATCATAAAATTTAGGAGAAAAGAACATATATGAAAAAATTTACAGGTAGCGAGGATTATGTTGCATCAAAAGAATTGATGAATGCAGTAAATGTTGCCATAGCATTACAAAAACCACTTTTAATCAAAGGAGAGCCAGGAACTGGAAAGACTATGCTGGCAGAAGCAATTTCAGAAGTAATGAATATGAAATTGATTATCTGGGGGATAAAATCTACAACAAAAGCTCAAGAGGGGCTTTACGTTTACGATACAGTCCAAAGACTTTATGATAGCCAATTTGGAGAGGGAAACGTTGCCAACATCAAACAATATATAAAACTGGGCAAACTTGGAGAGGCTTTTACGGCAGACGAACAAGTAGTATTACTAATAGATGAAATCGACAAGGCGGATATTGAGTTTCCAAACGACTTGCTTTGGGAACTGGACAAGATGGAATTTTATATAAACGAAACAAAAGAAACTATCAAAACAAAACATAGACCAATTGTAATTATAACCTCAAACGCAGAAAAAGAATTGCCAGATGCATTTTTGAGACGATGTATTTTCCATTACATTGAGTTTCCAACAAGAGACAAAATGGAAGATATAATAAAAGTTCACTTTGGTGATATAAACAAAAAATTGATGAATCAGGCAATGGATGCCTTTTATAAAATAAGAGAAATGCGACAGATACAGAAAAAACCAAGCACTTCTGAACTTCTTGACTGGATACAAGCCCTACAAATCAGTGGAGTTGACATAAGCGATATGGGCAAAGAAATTCCGTTTATCGGTGTTCTTCTAAAGAAAAATCAAGATATTGATATTGCAAAGGATTATAAATATGTTTATTGATTTTTTCTATTTGCTTAGAACGAAAGGATTGAAAATTTCATTAGATGAATGGCTGTGCTTAGTGGAAGCTTTGGACAAAGGGCTGTGCCAAGGATCACTGATGGAGTTCTATTATTTGTGTCGAAATATCCTCATAAAAACCGAGGCCGATTACGACAAGTTTGATATGGCATTTGCTGAGTATTTCCAAGGTGTTGAGTCTATAGATGAATTGCCTGAGGAATTATTAAACTGGCTTAGTCAAGATGAACTTGAAAGAGATATAGATGACAAACCAGATTGGGCAAAGGAACACGATTTTGATGAACTGATGAAAATGTTCAAAGAACGCCTAGGGGAGCAAACCGAAAAACATGACGGAGGAAACTACTGGATTGGAACTGGTGGCACTTCGGCTATGGGACATGGTGGCTACAATCCCCAAGGAATAAGGGTGGGCGGTTACAGTAGACACAAATCAGCAATCAAAGTTGCTGGAGAAAGAAATTTCAAAGATTTTAGACAAGATAATACTCTTGATATCAGGCAATTTCAAATGGCATTTCGAAAACTACGACAGTTTTCTACAAGAGTTGACGTGGCAAGAACAGAACTTGACATAGATAAAACTATTGATGCCACTTGCAGCAACGCAGGAATGCTAAAATTGGTCTACGAAAAACCAAGAAAAAATACAGTCAAATTATTGCTTCTAATAGATTCTGACGGTTCTATGTCACCCTATACAAGGCTATGCAATCAGCTGTTCCAAGCAGCAAACCAGTCTTCACATTTCAAAGATTTGAGAGTATACTATTTTCATAACTGCGTCTACGATTATTTGTTTACAACACCCCAGTGCAGACGTGGGCAATGGGTGGAAACTGATTGGGTTTTCGGCAATTTGGACAGCGAATACAAGGTAATATTTGTAGGCGACGGTGCAATGTCACCTTATGAACTGATGGCAAAAGGCGGAAATCAGGATTGGGACGTATATAATACAGAACCTGGCATAATATGGCTTAGGAAGTTTTTACAGAGATACAAAAAAACCATATGGCTTAACCCAATCAAAGCAGATAAATGGGAATGGACATACGGCGCACAGACAATAAATGCAATAAGACAGGTTTTTCCTATGTTTGAACTTACACTTGATGGACTAGATCAAGGGATCAAAAAGCTACTTGTTAGATGATAGGGAGGTAAAAA
>JAVXAG010000103.1:0-6366 GCA_036660615.1 Anaerovoracaceae bacterium | reverse complement strand
TATTTATACTAAACCTTTAACTGCCTTAATGATATCTTTCGATGTCATACCATATTTTTCTTTTAGTTCTTCTGGTTTGCCTGATTCTCCATATGTATCCTGTTGACCAACCATTGCCATTTTTACTGGGCAGTTTTTTACTACCACTTCGGCAACTGCACTTCCAAGACCACCGATTACCGAATGTTCTTCAGCCGTTACAATTGCGCCAGTTTCCTTGGCTGCCTTCATTATGATATCTGCGTCAAGAGGCTTAATAGTGTGCATATCGATTACCCTTACGTCAATGCTTTCTTTGGCAAGTTCTTCAGCTGCCATAAGTGCTTCATTAACCATTATACCCGTTGCAATTACAGTGATGTCCTTGCCATTTCTGACACAATTGCCTTTGCCTAGTTTGATATCCGCATCTTCCGTATAGAACATCGGTACCGCTGCCCTGCCAAGCCTTACATAAGCAGGCCCATTAAAGTTGACTACTTGTTTCATCAGAATTCTTGCCGATACACCGTCCGATGGGTTAACAACTGTCATTCCAGGAATAGTTCTCATCAAAGCAATGTCTTCGAAAGTTTGGTGACTGGCACCGTCCTCACCTACTGTTATTCCAGCGTGAGTAGCACAAACCTTTACATTTGCACCAGTATATCCGATTGCATTTCTAATTATTTCAAAAGCCCTGCCCGATGCAAACATTGCAAAAGTACTAGCACAGACTACTTTGCCTGATAGCGCTAGACCTGCTGCAGTTCCATATAGGTTTTGCTCAGCGATTCCCATGTTGAAAAATCTTTCTGGGAAAGCCTTACTAAATTCATTTGTCATAGTTGACTTAGAAAGGTCGGCATCCATAACTACCAAATTTGGGTTTGACTCCCCTATCTCCACCAAGACTTTTCCGTAAGCTTGCCTTGTTGCCATTTTATCTGCCATTACCATTTACCTCCCAATTCTGCTACTGCTTGTTTTGCTTCCTCTTCATTAGGAGCTTTGCCATGCCATCCAGGATTGTCCTCCATAAACGAAACGCCTCTACCCTTGTGAGTTCGCGCAATAATTGCCGTAGGTTTTCCCTTGCAAGCTCTTGCCTTATCAAAGGCATCAAAGATTTCATCAAAATTATGTCCGTCGATAACAATAACATTGAAGCCAAAAGCTTTGAACTTCTCGTCAATTGGTTTTACCGTCATTACATCGTCATTTTTACCATCAATTTGTAAGCCATTCCAATCTACTATTGCAACTAAGTTGTCCAGTTTGTAGTGAGCCGCTGACATTGCCGCTTCCCATATTAAACCTTCTTGAAGCTCGCCATCTCCAATTAGTGTGTAAATTCTACCTTTGTCATTATTCATTTTGTTTGCTAGCGCCATGCCGATGCAAACTGAAAATCCTTGACCCAAAGAGCCTGTTGACATTTCAACACCTGGTACTTTGTGCATATTAGGGTGTCCTTGAAAACGACTTCCCAATTTTCTAAGAGTCATCATTTCTTCTACGTCAAAATATCCTCTTTCTGCAAGTGTCCCGTATTGAACCGGTCCTGCATGACCTTTTGAAAGAACGAACTTGTCCCTATTTTCCATCTTAGGATTTTTAGGATCAATGTTCATTTCCTTAAAATACAGTGCCGTAACTAAGTCCGCCGCTGAAAGTGAGCCACCCGGATGTCCGGAACCGGCTGTATGTACTGCTTTGATTATGTCCACTCTTATTTTAGCGGCAAAATCCTCATAATGTTTATTATTCATTACTGGCCTCCAAATTCAATTTATTTATAAAGGAGGGAGCAAGAACATTTTTTCTTACTTCCCCCTATTATTAACGTGTAGTTTCCTTTTTTTAATGGCTATTCATTGAGCTGATTATTCCAAGACTAACGCTTAATGCCTCATCTACATTTGGAATTTGAGACTCATTTAAAGTTCCAATTCGCTCTTTTAGCCTTTGCTTATCAATAGTGCGAAGTTGTTCAAGTAGCACTACTGAGTTTTTACTAAGTCCGCCATTCGTCGCTTCTAACTCTACATGGGTCGGCAATTTTGCCTTATTTATCTGTGATGTAACCGCAGCCACTATTATGGTTGGGCTGTATTTGTTCCCTACGTCGTTTTGAACTACAAGTACTGGTCTGATTCCCCCTTGTTCAGATCCGACAACTGGACTTAGATCCGCAAAATAAAGGTCTCCTTTTTTCACTATCAAGTCCAACACTCCCTGTCATTAAATCTCTTCTTTAACCTAAGTGCCATATTATGCCTGTTTGAATGCTATTTTTCTGTGATGGTTTTTAGGGCTGTTGGAATCATTGAAACTATATCGCTTGCAATCATTCCATACTCTCCTAAGGTATCTCTGGCAAGGTCGCCAGCCATTCCATGTATAAATACTCCTGCTTTGACTCCATCTTCAAAGGCAATTCCCTGCCCAATCAAAGATGAAATTATTCCAGTCAGTACATCACCAGAACCGGCCGTTGCCATTCCCGGATTACCTGTAGTATTAGTATATGCGTGTTCACCATCTATGGCGACAAGTGATTCCGGTCCTTTTACAACAACTATTCCAGAAATTCCAGCTACAAGTGAGTCTGCAAGTTGGATAGGTGTTAGGTCAGTAATCATTTGACAATTTAATAATCTTTTTGCTTCTCCAATGTGTGGTGTTATCACAACATTGCATTTGGCTGCCTTGACTTGTCCAAATAAATTATATTTGGCAACAGCATTTAATCCATCGGCATCTATGACTAAGGTTTTTGTATATGTTTTAAGAATCTTTTCCAAAATTTTCTTTGTTCGTTTACCAGCTCCCATTCCTGGGCCTATAGCTATGACATCAAATTGCTCTAGGTCATTTTTTGTTTTACCCCATTTGATACATATAACTTCCGGTACTGCCATCTGAATAATTGGAAAAAGTTTTTTCTTTATACAAACCTTTACTAGTCCACTACCAGTTTTCATTGCGGCCTTTGATGATAGAACGGCGGCGCCAGCCATTCCAGTAGATCCTGCAACAATTAACAGTTTCCCACAGTTTCCTTTATGTACCTCTTTGGGACGTTTCTTAATTACAGTATTTACATATTCAAGATTTATTAAACCTGTTATTTTCATTTTCTCTCCAAATTATATTCCAAGCAACAATGTTGCCATCAAGAAATACGTCAAAACTGATACCATATCTGATATGGATGAAATAGCTGGGTTAGCAACTAATGCTGGATCTATCTTTAATTTCTTTGCCAAAAGTGGAATCATACTTCCGATTATTTTTGCAACGACTACTATGAGAAGCATTGCCGAACATACTGTCAAAGCAACCCATGGTCCGTTATGGTCAAGCCAACAAATTCTTGCAAAGTTTAATGCGCTTAAAATTATTCCAATAATAAGTCCGATACGGAATTCTTTCCACAATATTTTTAGTACATCTGAGGTATCAACCTCGTCAGTAGCTAGTCCACGTATTATCAATGTAGCTGCCTGTGAACCTGTGTTACCACCTGTTCCCATTAACATTGGCATATATGCTACTAGGCAAATCACTTCTGAAAGCATTCCTTCAAATCTGGTGATAATGCCACCTGTAATGACATATGACAACATCAGTATTACAAGCCATGGCAGTCTGTTTTTTACATGCTGAAAAACTGAAATATCCAAATAATCTTTGTCTGAATTGTCAAAGTCAATGACTCCGGCCATTCTTTCCATGTCCTCTGTGGCTGCTTCTTCAATGACATCAAAAATATCATCGACTGTAATAATACCAACAAGTCTATGCTCGTTGTCTACTACCGGCAATGCCAAGAATCCATATTTTTTAAAGTCTTCTGAAACATCTTCTTGATGATCATAGACGTTTTCACAAACGTAATCTGTACGCATGATATCTTTTATTTTGACATCATCTTCGGTGATTACCAAGGTACTTAGTGAAACAATACCTATTAGTTTTCTACCTCTATCTTTTACATAGCAAGTATATATTGTCTCAGCATCCATGCCTTCTTTTTTTATGTGGGCTAATGCTTCTCCCACTGTCATTTCCTTTTCTAAACTGATATAGTCAGGTGTCATAAGGCTGCCTGCACAAGTATCAGGGTAGTTAAGGAAGGTATTTATTAATTTTCTTTCGTTCTTTGGTGCTTGTTCTAGAATTTTATCTACTACGTTTGCTGGAAGTTCTTCTAGTATATCTATCTTATCATCAAAGTCTAGTTCTCTAATAATGTATGTGGTTTCTGTATCGGTTATTTGGTTTACAATTCCAATCTGGTCATCCGATGGCAGATATGAGAAAACTTCAACGGACACATCTTTTGGTAATAGTCTAAATAGTACTATTGTTTTTTGTGCATCCATTTCTTCTGTAACTTCTTCAAGAATCTCAGCAATATCTATTGCGTTGTTTTTTAATAACTCATCTCTCGCTTTAAAATACTGTTTTTCTTCAAGTAGCTGCATTACTTTTTGTAGTGATTCTTCTAGTGCGACATCCATGTCAATTATTTTATTATCCATTGGTCCGTCCCTCACTTTTAGTAATTTCCCTTTTTACTCAAGTAGGTGACACAACGATATCTATGAAAGAATTATTGAAACACGCTATGCTTAAGTGAAGATAGGAATATCTTCTTTTTCTGTTTGCTTTTTATGCACAAGTTCGCGACCGGTACATTATCCATTATCTCCACTCCTTTCAAAATTCATGTAAATTTATTACTAACCATTTAATTATAACGCATTTTACTATGTTTTTGCAACCTTTTTACGGTTTTTTTGTTCCAAATAAAAAACATAAGAATATTGTATACAAGGTGTTGACGATGTCTTTGCAAAGTGTTAATATTAAGTTAATTGAGGCACATAAATGTAACTAAATTGTACAATAATGAACACAATTTTATATGATTAGAAAAGAGGAGATTTGAAATGGCAAATTTAGTTGAGCAATATATTGATATTGCTAAGAAAAGGAACCCTGGTGAACCAGAATTTTTACAAACAGTTGAAGAAGTATTGACTTCACTTGAACCAGTACTTGAACAACACCCTGAGTATATCGAAGCAGGTCTAATCGAAAGATTAATCGAACCTGAAAGAGGAATCAGTTTTAGAATTCCTTGGGTAGATGATAATGGTAAAGTACAAGTTAATAGAGGTTTTAGATACCAATTTAACAGTGCTCTTGGACCTTACAAAGGTGGTTTAAGATTTGCACCAAATGTATATCCTGGAATCATCAAATTCTTAGGTTTTGAACAAGTTTTCAAAAACAGTTTAACTGGACTTCCTCTTGGCGGAGGCAAAGGCGGAGCTGATTTCGATCCTAATGGTAAATCCGATGGAGAAATCATGAGATTCTGTCAATCATTTATGAATGAACTTTATAGACATATTGGACCTGAAACTGACGTTCCTGCTGGCGACCTTGGTGTTGGCGGAAAAGAAATCGGTTATATGTTTGGACAATACAAGAAATTAACTGGAAGATACGAAGGCGTATTAACTGGTAAAGGAACTCTTAATGGTGGATTGTTCGGAAGAACTGAAGCTACTGGATACGGAATTGTATTCTTTGCAAGAGAAATGCTTAAACACTGTGGCGAAAGCTTAAAGGGAAAGAGTGTTGTTGTTTCTGGTTTTGGTAATGTATCATGGGGAACAGTTCAAAAGTTAAATGAACTTGGCGCTAAAGTACTTACTATTTCTGGACCAGACGGTTACATCCTTGATGAAGCTGGAATCTCCGGTGAAAAAGTTGACTTCATGTTACAATTAAGAGCATCTGGTAAGAATGTTTGTGCTCCTTATGCTGAAAAGTTTGCAGGATCAAAATTCTTTAAGGGTGAAAAACCTTGGGGCGTAAAAGCTGACTTATACATCCCATGTGCTACTCAAAACGAAATTAGAATTGAAGATGCTAAGAAGATGGTTGCTAATGGAACTAAATTCTTATGTGAAGGTGCTAATATGCCTTCAACAAACGAAGCAATTACATATCTAATGGAAAATGGCGTAGTTGTAGGTCCTTCAAAGGCTGCAAACGCTGGTGGCGTAGCTTGCTCATGTCTTGAAATGAGTCAAAATGCTGGTAAGACAGTATTCACTCCTGAACAAGTATATGAACAACTTGAAACTATCATGGTTACTATTCACAAACAAGCAGCTGACGCTTCAGAAAAATACAAATTAGGTTACAACCTAGTTGCTGGTGCTAATATCGCTGGTTTCGAAAAAGTTGCAGAAGCTATGATGATGCAAGGTATTGTATAAAGATAATTGCAATCCAAATAATAAAATACATTCAAAAATGGCGGCGTGTCCTTGTACACTCCGCCATTTTTCTATATGTGGG
>JAVXAG010000102.1:0-6428 GCA_036660615.1 Anaerovoracaceae bacterium | reverse complement strand
TTTGGTAGAGAATCGTTATTTTGTGTTTGAACAGTTAAGTACGTCTTTGATTTTATGTTGAACCATCTTTGTGATTGCATCTCGTCCAGGACCAAGATATTTTCTTGGGTCAAACTCAGCTGGACTTTCCATCAATACTCGTCTAATCTCAGCAGTCATAGCCAGTCTTAAATCGGTATCGATGTTTACTTTGCAGATGCCATACTTTGTTGCTTCTCTAATCATTTCTTCTGGAACACCTTGGGCACCCGGTATGTTTCCGCCATATTGGTTACATCTATCAACAAATTCTTTTAGAACAGTAGATGCGCCATGCAGAACAAGAGGAGTGTCGGGAAGTAGTGCGTGTATTTTTTTTAGTCTTTCAAAGTCAAGATATGGATCTCCTTTGAATTTATATGCTCCGTGGCTAGTACCAATAGCTATGGCCAAAGAGTCAACGCCAGTTCTTTCTACAAATTCTGCAGCTTCGTCAGGATCTGTAAAAGTAGCAGAACGAATATCAACATTTACGTCATCTTCGATTCCTGCTAATTTGCCAAGTTCAGCTTCAACTACTACACCGTATGCATGTGCGTAGTCAACCACTTGTTTTGTTAAAGCGATGTTTTCTTCAAATGGGTGCTTTGAACCGTCTACCATTACTGAAGTAAAGCCATCATCAACGCATTTTTTGCATATGTCAAAGTCATCTCCATGATCAAGATGAAGAGCAACGTCAACTCCGGTATCCATAATTGCCGCTTCTACTAGTTTTACCAAATATGCAGGTTTTGCATATTTTCTTGCTCCCGCAGAAACTTGCAAAATTAATGGAGCCTGTTCAATTTGAGCAGCGTCCACAATTCCCTGAATGATTTCCATGTTATTTACGTTAAATGCACCAATAGCATAATCGCTGACTAGTGCTTTAGCAAACATTTCTTTTGTTGTTATTAAAGCCATAATGTACCTCCATAATATTACTACTTCTATTATACACTATGGGGGTAAATATTCAATCATCATTTGAGGTTGTATTCATAGCTGCTAAAACAGGGCCTGCAAGTTCCATTAGTTTTTTCATATCGGGAAGCTGTTGTTCTTGAGTAAATTGACCGAAACTGCTTATTTTGTCTATTGTATTTAATACACCTTTTACATTGTCTAGCATAGCCTCTACTTGCAATGTATTTATAGCAGGCATGGAGAAGCTATGATTTTCTTTTAAAAAGAAAAAAATAAGTAAAATTGGGATAGGACCTATAGCCATAATGTACCTCCAAAAAATTCTATAATATTATATGACAACATTGGCCAAGAGGTGCATATAATTAGAGGAAGTATATTTTTGGAGGTATGAAATGGAATTAGACGATAAAATGATCATGGAGTTAGCTAGTCAGCTAGGTCTTTCTAATGGGAAAAACATAGACGTAAAGAAGGTAAAGAGCTATGAGAATAAAAGTGACGATGAATTGGTATCGGAACTTAGAAAAATCAAGGAGCAGTTAAAAAATAACAATGTTTCTTATGACAAGCAACTAGCTACAGTAAAGAGCCTTATGCCTATGATGGATGGCAAACAAAAAGCTCGATTAATGGAAATAATCAAGCTTTTGGAACAGTAGTAGTTTTATTTATTATTGAGTGACGGCATGAGCAATCGCTGCTTTTGTCTCGCCTACTTTAAAGTTAAAAGTTGCGGCTTTTATTCCTAAAGGGTTGTATCCAGCGGAATTGCAAGTGCTTTCATAGTCTTGGTAAGATGTAAATAAATCCTGATCAATCAAACACTGGACTGCGGCTGTAGCAGAGCCACCTTTGATTGTAACGGTAACATCTTTGGAAAGTTTTCCATCGCTCCAAACTCCTGACAAAGGAGCTTTTGGTTTTTCAGTCTTATCTTTCGATGTGTCTTTGTCTTTTGCATCGGACTGGTCTGCAGTGGTTGGGTTTTTGGATGCGTCTTTGTCGGTCGTTTCCAAGCCCTGCTCTGCAATCAAAGTGGCAGGGTAAGCCATAATTACATCCAGTCGCCACATTATCAAAACGGCTGCTAGTAAAAGAATAACTAGTGCAATTACTATATCGTTTTTATCATAAAGAAAATCTTTAAAATTTTTCATTTTTTACCTCCATATTGACTAATGTGCAGAATGAATTCACAGTACAAATAGTCCTACATATAATTTAACACATTTCAGCCAATAGGACAAATGGAAAAATCATGGAAAATGTGAAGATTTCTTCATAAATAGCTATATTATTTTGATTTAAGCGGAATAATGATGTATAATAAAGGCTATGATTAAAATAAAAATAAATGAGAATGACGGGAACCAACGATTAGACAGGTTCCTAAAAAAATACTTAGAAAACGCACCGCTTAGTATGATTTATAAGATGATTCGAAAAGACATCAAGGTCAATGGAAAGCGCTGTAAAAACGAGATGATTCTTCAACTAGATGATGAAGTGTCAATCTATTTGAGTGACCAAGACATAGAACAATTTCAGAGGAAGAAGACACGTTCTAAGGTAAAAAAACAGTTCATGGTTACTTATGAAGATGAAAACATTATTGTGGTTGAAAAACCTTTTGGTTTGCTTACTCATGGCGATTCTACTGAAAAGAAAAATCATTTGGCAAATCAGGTCTGCGATTATTTGATTGACAGAGGGGAATACAACCCAAGGGTAGAAAAAACTTTTTCACCGGCATCGGTAAATAGGCTTGACCGTAACACTACGGGACTAGTTCTGTTTGGCAAGAACAGCAGCACGTTGCAACAGCTTAACCAGATGATCAGGGAAAAAGACAAGATAAGCAAGTTCTATATGACTATTGTCAAAGGGCGAATTTCTGAGCCGATGATCTTAAAGGACAAGATGGAAAAGGATCACGAAGAAAACAAGGTGACGGTTTTACCACTTGACTCAGAGGACGGAAAGTTAATGGAAACATGGGTTAGACCGCTGCGTTATGGCAATGGTTACACTTTGATTGAAGTTGAAATAATCACAGGTAGGACTCATCAGATAAGAGCTCACCTTGCAGAAATTGGCCATCCGGTAATTGGGGACACAAAGTATGGTGACAGACGTGTCAACGAAAAGATGAGATATGAGTTCGGTCTTAGTACACAATTGCTACACGCATACAAACTAAAATTCAACAAATGTTCGGGGAATTTACAGTATCTTGAAGGAAAAGAAATTGTAGCACCTATACCCGCTGATTTTGAGAGAATAAAAAACAACATTTTTGAACAATAATAATAGGGAGAAGAGAAAAGATGAAAGAGTGGATAAAAGACATAATTATTGCACTAGTTATAGCCTTGATTGTAGTGCAATTTGTAAAACCAACTATTGTAAAAGAAAGCTCAATGCAGCCTAATTTTTATGAAAATGACTACTTATTTTTAAGTAAGCAAGCATACACTTTTAGCGAGCCTGAAAGAGGAGATGTAATTGTATTCCATTCTGACCTTGTGCAGGATAATGGAAAAGAAATGCTTTTAATAAAGAGAATTGTTGGTCTGCCAGGTGATGAAATCACTATAACTGATGGCAACGTATACATAAATGGAGAGCTTTACGAGGAAGATTATATAAAGGAGAACTTTACTGTAGGGGAAGTAGACGGTTTGGTTGTTCCTGATGGGGATTTGTTCGTAATGGGCGATAATAGGCGTGTCAGCATAGACAGTAGATCACCAAAGGTCGGTTGTATCAAAATAGATGATATTGTCGGGAAAGCCGTTTTAAGGGCATATCCATTTAGTAAATTTGGTTTACTTTAGGAGATAGATATTTAATATGAAAAAAGCTGTTTATGGAACTTTGGCAATAGTCCTAGGTATTGGACTGGCAATGGCACTTTTTGCCACTTTCAGATCGTACGAAATCGTTGGAAGCTCCATGCTCCCAACTCTGGAGGAAGACGAAACAGTAATAATAAACAAAATTGCATACAATAAAAACGCTCCAAAGGTTGGGGACATCATCGTTTTTCCTGCAAAGATAAATGCGGCTAATGGTGAAGGGCGACATCTTGTAAAGAGGGTAATTGCAATAGAAAATCAGACGGTTCTCATATCTGATGGGAATGTTTGTGTTGACATGGATATTCTAAAAGAGGATTATGTTTTTTCACAAAACAGCAGTGGCGACATGGCACCCATTAAATTGGAAAAGGACAAAGTGTTTGTTCTAGGCGACAACAGAGCCATAAGTGTTGACAGTCGTGACAAAACTGTTGGTCAAATTGATATCAGTGAAATCGAGGGTAAAGTCGTCTTTCGGCTTTGGCCATTAAAAAAATTGGGCACAGTCAAGTGACCAAAGACAGCACATCTTATTGAAAAGGTATGTAATTTTGGTAGACTTTGCATATCGGTGAGTTTGGGTATTGGTAGACTTTGCATATGGGTGAGTTTGGGTATTGATAGACTTTGCATATCGGCGAGTTTGAGTGTCGATAGACTTTGCACATCGGTAAGTTTGAGTGTCGATAGACTTTGCATATCGGTGAGTTTGAGTATTGGTAGACTTTGCATATCGGTGAGTTTGAGTATTGGTAGACTTTGCATATCGGTTAGTTTGAGTATTGATAGACTTAATAAAACAGTAACAGTTTGGAAATCCATAGAAAACAGCAGATGGGTTTATGTTAAAAATAGGAGTACAGGAAAAATGGGAAAACGAGAGAGAACGTTAGTAGCAAACAATAAAAAAGCGCGCCACGACTATTTTATCGAGGAAGTATATGAAGCGGGAATAGTCTTGACGGGAACTGAAATCAAATCTATAAGACTAGGAAAAGTTAACATTAAAGAAAGCTATGCCCGAATTGAAAATGGCGAAATGATGCTTTATGGCATGCACATAAGCCCATTTGAACAAGGCAATCGTTTTAATGTGGATCCAATCAGAACACGCAAACTCCTTTTACATAAGCAGGAAATCAGAAAATTAATCGGATACACTACGCTAAAAGGTCTAACTTTGGTACCGCTTACGATGTACATTAATGAAGAGGGACGGGCAAAAGTTGAAATTGCAGTTGCACGAGGAAAGAAAAACTACGACAAACGTGAAGATATGGCAAAAAAAGATGCAAACAGAAAGATTGAGCAAGCAACAAAACAAAAATACCTATAAGACATATTTTGTCAAAGACTAGTGATAAGAATTTTAATTGATTCGTCAATTACCTTTTGAAAACTGATCGGCAAATGTTGGGGAGCGACAGGAAGCTGCTGGGGAAATATGTGAAGCGGCGGGGGGATATGGGAAAATTTGAAGCGTCGGGAAAATATGGTAGATATCGGGAAACGATGGGAAATGATAGAAAACGGCGGGGAAATATGGGAAAATGTGAAGCGAAAACGGTAAAAACCCGCTAATTCTTCCAGCAAAAAAATAATTTCCTGATTTGCTCACAGAATCGCTCAAAAAGTCACGCCAGTGAGCAGATTTCATTTGGGAGCCTGCAAGGAAGTGACGGTTATGTCAGTATGCGACAAAAGTTACCAATATATGGGTGACAATTGATGCATTTGCAACAGAAGCCACTTGGATTTTGACAATTAGTCCCTTGAAACCCAGTTATTTCTGAGAATCTGCTCACTGAGGCTCTATTTTTATTGATTTCATGAGCAAATTCAGCTTTTAGTTTTTTTCGGGACTTAATTACAGCGATAAGTGATAATGATTCTCATTATCAGTTTTGATTTTGGTCTAAATCTCAATCTCAGCTTACAGTTATTGAGCTACTATATATTTGCATTGGAACATAATCACTTGTGAAGCATAAACTAAGGATAAGAATTTTAATAAATCTTGCTTAAATGTTGCAATTAGTGGTATAATCATAAAGATAAACATGGGGGTGTAAAGGTTTCGACGGGGGTGTGGAACCAAGATAAGCGAGCCGTAGTTGCCAAGTCTACGTAAAAAGTGGCACGTTTAAATACAAACGCTAAAAATAATAACAATTTCGCATTAGCAGCTTAATTTAGCCGCACGCGCGTCAGCTCCAATTTCCCTGTAGGTTGGAAATCTGGCGTCGAATATACAGGACAACTTTACGAGAGTTCTCGGTATCGTAAAGGACCAACGAGATAGCGATTCTTCTAGCTTGCTAGTAAGCGATTAGGAAAGCGAAATATAAATCACTAGATGCGCTCGGAGAAAATCTTGCGGAAATGCTTTCGGACAGGAGTTCGACTCTCCTCATCTCCACCATGAAATTGAAAGAACCTGAAAGGGTTCTTTTTCAATTTCAAGAAAAAGTATGGAGAGAGTCGAACTCGAAAGAGCGTAGCCGTAAAGGGAATTTCTCCAGAGGAGAAAAGAGTAGGCTACGGCCGAGGAGCGACAAAGTGGAAGCGACGTGGGCGGCGGATTGCGTAGGCAATACGTGTAACTCTCCTCATCTC
>JAVXAG010000101.1:4237-6490 GCA_036660615.1 Anaerovoracaceae bacterium | reverse complement strand
CATTTCGTTGTTAATGCTTGGTGGTATGTGTAGCTGTGGGGTTGCAGAAGAGGACATTTCATCAAAAGAGCCTGAAGTTGTTTACGAACAATTAAAAGTAGACATAAGTCAAAAAAAGAATGAAGAAATCAGCTTGTGTTATTGTACACCAACGGAAATGGTTTTCTCTGTAGGCGTAAGAAATGGGGCAATGGACGGACCATTAGTGAACACAGAAAGATTAGTTTTATACGATTATCAAAAAAATAACATAGCAATGCAGTTCCAAATGAATACAGATGCATATATTTATAATGCTATGCCATATAAGGATGGAATTCTTTATTCCACGTATGGTGAAACCGGGGGAATGAGTACTTCTTGGAAAGTGATGTTTATTAACTCAAAAGGAACCAAGACCATTGATAAAGGGTATGCGAGACAATACGATGGGATGCCATGCTTTGGAGAAATAAATGGTAAGCCAATATATGTTTATGAGGATATTGATGGTGAGAGCTATCAATGCGGGGTAAACATTATAAATGATTTTGTTGCAGTTGCAATTTTTACAGATGAAAATTATTCCTTATGTGGTTCAGGTATTTTACCCACTAATGGCACAGAATACATGCTTATGATGTCGAAAGAAAAAGACGATTATGCTACAGTAGTTGTGGGAAATGAAAAGGGTATTATCGGAAGATATCCTTTAAAGGAAAAACTGGCCGCATATAATATCAATGAGAACTATGCAATCTGTTCAACAGTAAAATCGCAGGACGAATTTTCTCTTTTGACCATTGATTTGAAGGAAGCAAAAGAAAGTAATACAGATGCAGGAAGGCCTCTATTTAGGATTACAGGAGGCAAGGGGAAATCATTTGTTAGTGTAGATTCATCCTTTAATATGTTTGCAATTAATGCGGGCAAGAAAACTAGTAAAACAACAATAGAGATGCCTATTGAAATTTACAAAGGCTCACAGGCAGTAGCTTATTATCCTATTGAGGAATCAAAATATGTAGTAAGCTTTGATAATAAGTCATATTATAGGATGACTGTAATTTACAAATAGTGTACAAATATTTATGGGTGGATACCTTTAGAGAACATTAAAGTAACAATAGAAGACCCGATTTCTATGTTTTTAAAAATCGGGTCATAATCATCGTTCTAATCTGATAGAAACTTCTCCAGTGGTCAAAGTTGCCATTTGTTTGTACATGGATCCTTCTAGGTATTCCACAATTAGACCGCCGTTGTCGTCAATATCTATTGCACGACCTTTTATGGCCTTGCCATTAATATTTTGGTGAATCATAATGGACTTGCCTAAAATAAAGCAGTGATTACGATATTCTCGTAGGAACTGTTTGGTACTCATATCTGGCAAAATTGCAAAGAATTGGTTTACTATTTCTGCAGCCAAAACATTTCGCACAAAGGCAACTTTGTCCGTAGAAAGTGAGCCAGCAACACCATCTAATTCACTTGGAAAATCATCAGTAAAACAATTGACACCTATGCCAACGATTAGACTATCGATTTTTCCGGTTTCAAAATTTGTCTGACCTTCAGTCAAAATTCCACAGATTTTTTTATCATTTAGAAAAACATCATTAACCCATTTTATCTTTGGGTGTGTTTGTGTTACTTTTTCTATTGCTTTGCAAACAGCAACAGCCGTAGCCATAGTGATGCTCATAGATTTGTTCAAATCAAACTCTGGTTTGAAAACAATAGACATATAAATGCCCGAATTTGCAGGGGAATAAAAGTCGCGACCTAGTCTGCCTCGACCTGCAGTTTGCATATTGGAAATAATAATAGCAGGTGTCGACTCCAAAGGAATAGATTTTGCTACATTATTTGTTGAATCAACAGTTTCAAATACCTGTATATTATATGGAGCCGACAGTAACTGTCTTATGCCGTCCGCTGTGATAATATCAATGTCGCCAGAAATCTTGTATCCAACTCTGGGTTTACTCTCAATGTCATAACCACTACTTCTAAGTTGTTCTACTGCTTTCCAAATAGCATTCCTAGAAACATTCAGTTCAGAAGCCAAACCCTGACCGGAAAGATATGTGGTTTTGTTTTTTATAAGAATTTTCAATAACTCTGATTTAGTTGACATGAAAAATACCTCCTTAACTACTCATATTATAGGCATAGAAACAAAAAGTGTCAATATTATGTGCATAATCGGTCAAACGCATTTTCCGTCGGCGCCAAGGATTTTCAACTGAAATTGAAAAAGTAAGTGCA
>JAVXAG010000101.1:0-4137 GCA_036660615.1 Anaerovoracaceae bacterium | reverse complement strand
CCACAGCAACTTTACCAATATCACAAATACCAATTACAGGGAGGGAACAGAAAACAATGGACAGTCACAGTTGGCTCTATTCTGTAGCACTTATAGTCGTACTGATAATACTATCAGCATACTTTTCCGCAACAGAAACCGCCTTTACTTCCATAAATCGTATTAGAATGAAAAATCTCGCCAACGATGGCGACAAAAGAGCAAAGAGAGTATTAGAATTAGAAGGAAAATACGATACACTTCTATCCACAATTTTAGTTGGAAACAATATCGTTAACATTGCCATGACAGCAGTTGCAACCGTTTTGTTTGTAAACATTTATGGAGAATACGGAGCAACAATAGCAACAGTTGTAATAACAATAGTGGTTTTGATCTTTGGAGAGATATCACCTAAAAGCGTGGCAAAAGAACATGCGGAGCAGTTCGCAATGGTGTCAGCGCCTATAATAAAAGTGTTTATGACAATATTGACACCGATAAATTGGCTGTTTACCCAGTGGAAAAAAATCCTTGCAAAAGTATTTAAAGTAAGCGAAGCTAGGACAATAACTGAAGATGAACTAATTACCATAGTTGAGGAAGCAGAAACAGAAGGTAGCATAGATACTGGACAGAGCGAGCTTATCCAAAATGCAATAGAATTTAACGATTTGGATGCATGGGATGTGCTAACATCAAGGGTAGATGTGAAAGCCATAGAAATTGATGCCACCAAGGAAGAAGTAGCAAAACTTTTCCTTGAAACAGGATTTTCAAGACTTCCCGTATACGAGGACGATTTAGATAAAATTCTGGGAGTTCTTAACCAAAAGGATTTCCATAATTATATAGCAAATACAGAAATGACAATTTCTAATTTTGTAAAACCAGTTGTTTATGTAGCTGGGTCAATGAAAGTTGCAGCATTGTTAAAAAGAATGCAACAAAACAAAACACATATTGCAATCATTGTGGACGAATATGGTGGAACAGCCGGAATAGTTACAATGGAAGATATAATAGAAGAATTGGTGGGGGATATATATGACGAACATGATTTAGTTGAGTCAGAAGAAATAACCCAGATGCAAGACGGAAGTTATAGAATAATGTGCAGTACAAACGTAGAAAAAATGTTTGATTACTTTGATGAAGAGGAAGATCTAGATGTAACCACAGTCAACGGTTGGGTTGTATTGCAATTGGACAAATTGCCTACAGCAGGAGATGAATTTGATTATGATGTGGGAGGAAAAATTTTCCACGTTAGAGTAATAAAAGCAGATGAAAGAAAAGCAATAGAAATCAACCTTACAATAATAGATAAATTTGAGGATGAAGAATAGAAAGGGGACTATATACAAATGGGACTAATGGAAAAAATCTTTGGAGACTTAAATGTCAAAGAAGTAAAGAAAGTCAGTGTAATTGTTGACAAAGTAGAAGAATATGATGAGGCTATGCAACAGTTGACCGACGAACAACTTAAAGCGAAAACACCGGAGTTTAGAGAAAGACTAAAGAATGGTGAAACACTTGACGACTTACTGCCAGAAGCTTTTGCAGTTTGCAGAGAAGGCGCATGGAGAAGTCTTGGAATGAAACATTTTAGAGTGCAACTTATCGGTGGTGTAGTTTTACATCAAGGAAGAATTGCCGAGATGAAAACTGGTGAAGGTAAAACTTTGGTAGCGACCCTTGCAGCATATTTGAATGCCCTAGAGGGGAAAGGTGTTCATGTTATTACTGTAAATGACTATCTAGCAAAGCGTGACGCAGAGTGGATGGGTAAGTTATATACTTTCCTAGGACTAACTGTTGGATGCGTAATTCATGGAATTTCAGATGAAACTAGAAAAGACGCTTACCATGCAGATATTACCTATGGTACAAATAACGAATTTGGTTTTGACTACTTGAGAGATAATATGGTTCTTTATGAAGAACAGTTGACTCAAAGACAGCTAAATTACGCAATAATAGACGAAGTTGACTCCATCTTAGTTGATGAAGCCAGAACACCACTTATCATATCCGGACAAGGCGACAAGTCCACAGATATGTATAAGACAGCAGATAAATTTGTAGTAACTTTAGCAAAAGATACCGATTTTACTGTTGAAGAAAAAGACCAACAAGTTTCACTAACAGAAGAAGGCGTATCAAAATGCGAAAGTTTCTTCAAAGTAGATAATTTCTCAGATCCAGAAAATATGGAAATAAACCACCATGTATTGCAAGCTCTAAAAGCTAGAAACTTAATGGAGAGAGACGTAGATTACATCGTAAAAGATGGTGAAATTATAATCGTAGATGAGTTTACTGGACGTTTGATGTTCGGTAGAAGATATAGCAATGGATTGCATCAGGCAATAGAAGCAAAAGAAAGAGTTTTGGTTAGATCAGAGTCCAAGACACTTGCTACAGTTACATTGCAGAACTATTTTAGAATGTATCAAAAACTATCCGGTATGACAGGTACTGCCAAGACTGAGGAAGAGGAATTTAGAGATATTTACAATATGGACGTTGTAGTTATCCCAACAAACCAACCTATTGCCAGAGACGACTTGCAGGATTCTGTATATGCTAAAGAGCATGGTAAATTCAAAGCAATTGCTGATAGAGTAGCAGAAATTCATAAGACAGGGCAACCAGTATTGGTTGGTACTATTTCAATTGAAAAATCTGAGCTTTTAAGTGATATGCTAAAAAAACGTGGCATAAAACATAATGTTTTGAATGCGAAACAGCATGATAAGGAAGCTGAGATTGTAGCGGAAGCTGGTCGATTTGGACAAGTAACAATTGCAACAAATATGGCTGGTAGAGGTACCGATATTATCCTTGGTGGTAACCCAGAATTTGAAGCAAAGAAAGAAATGAAAAAACTTGGTTTCACCGAAGAACAGATATCATTTGCAACAGGCTTTGTAAAGACAGATGATCCTGAGCTTAACACTGCAAGACAGACGTTTAATGAATTGCATGACAAGTTAAAAGCTGAGAGAACAGAGGAACAAGAAAAAGTTAGACAGCTTGGTGGACTTTGTATTTTAGGTACAGAGCGTCACGAGTCAAGACGTATAGACAACCAGTTAAGAGGTCGTTCAGGTCGTCAAGGTGACCCAGGTGCAACACAATTCTATATTTCTCTTGAAGATGAACTTATGAGATTGTTCGGTGGCGAGAGAATGCAAACAATTGTTGGCAAAATGGGACTTGAGGAAGATGAAGCTATTGAAGCAGGCATGCTTTCTAAGTCAATCGAAAGTGCTCAGAAAAAAGTCGAGGGCAAGAACTTTGGTATAAGAAAATACGTATTACAATATGACAATGTAATGAACAAACAGAGAGAGATAATCTACGAAGAACGTAGAAAAGTTTTGTTTGGCGAAGATTTGCGTGACTATATTAGAAATATGACAAAAGACTATATAAATGAGTTAGTAGACCCAATTGTCTTTGCATCAAAATATCCAGAGGAATGGGATTTTGCAACATTATCAAAGAACTTAAAGAAGATTTGTGACCAATTTAATTTGAAAAAATGTTACGATGAAAATAACTTTCATGATTTGACTGAAGAAATTTTAAGAGAAAACATTTATGCTGAATTTGACCGTATCTATGATGCAAAAGAGGCAGAAATCGGCGCAGAGCAAATGAGAGAAGTAGAAAGAATGATACTTCTTCGTGTAGTTGATAATATGTGGATGGATCATATCGATGCAATGGATCAGTTAAAGTCGGGTATTGGTTTAAGAGCCTTGGGACAACAGGATCCAGCAGCAGCTTATTCCAATGAAGGTTTTGATATGTTCGAACAGATGATACAAGCAATTCGTGAAGACACAGTAAGATATTGCTTTAACGTAACAGTAAATACAAGAACAGAGAGAAAAGAAATATTTGTCGGTGGCAAGGAAGAAAAGGGCGAATTTGAAGATGCACCACAATATGGGGCAGAAGATGGTCCAGAGCAGACTCACGTTCCCGAGAGAGATGATAAGCAGGAGACAATAAGGAGAGATGCACCAAAGGTTGGGCGTAATGATCCTTGTCCTTGTGGGTCTGGGAAGAAGTACAAGAACTGTTGTGGAAAGAATAGTTAAATGTCCCTGCAACGTTGTTGGCATCGATATTCTCGTTTCT
>JAVXAG010000100.1:0-6644 GCA_036660615.1 Anaerovoracaceae bacterium | reverse complement strand
GATTCTGTGAGCAAATCAGGAAATTATTTTTTTCCTGGAAGAATTAGCGGGTTTTGCTGTTTCCTTTGCCAGCTTTCAAATTATTCCCCAATATTTCCCATTACTTCTCATTATTTCGCGATTGATTTTCTGGAGCTAATGTTTAACTATACTCGGGCCATTTTCAAAAGTGATTGAGAAACCGGATAAGCAAACTTTTTATTTTTTATGAATTATGATATACTATTCACAAATACCAAAATATCTTTTATGGAGGATTATTATGAAAAAACCTTTAAACAAATACTTTGACCATACATTGCTAAAGCCAGAAGCCACAGAAGATCAAATAATAGAGCTTTGTGCAGAAGCAAAAGAATATGACTTTTATTCTGTCTGTGTTAACTCGTGTTACGTTGCACTTGCCGCAGAAGAACTTGCTGGAACAGATGTGAAAATTGCTGCCGTAGTAGGTTTCCCTTTGGGGGCATGCACTACCGAAACAAAATCTTTTGAAACTGAAGAAGCCTGTAAATACGGTGCTTCCGAAATAGATATGGTTATAAATGTAGGCAAATTGAAATCAAAGTCTATGGATTATATAAAAAAGGATATCGCATCAGTCGTTGATTCTGCTGGAAAACACAATGCAATCGTAAAAGTTATATTAGAAACTTGTCTTTTGACAGATGAAGAAATAGTGGAAACTTGTTTGATTGCCAAAGAGGCAAATGCGCAGTTTGTAAAGACCTCGACTGGCTTTAATTCCGGTGGTGCAACAGCCCATCACGTAAAATTAATGAAAGATACAGTAGGCGATTCCATGGAAGTCAAGGCTTCTGGTGGCATAAGAGATTATGAAACTGTTATGGAAATGATCCATGCTGGAGCCGATAGAATCGGCGCAAGTGCTAGTGTTGCTGTTATGAAAGCTGCCGAAGCAAAATAGATTTTAAAGATTTAACAGATTTAATTATTAAAAAAAAGGATTCACACTGGGGGAAAACATATCCCTTTGCGTGAGTCCTTTAATATTTATCGTATACCAAATAAGCACCAACTACTAATTAGGCTTCTTCTTTGTTCTGATCCTCATATGCATCGTTTAGGTACTTCAAGTATTCAACATAATTGTTAATCACTTCATCCGAAAAAGGATTTACATAGCCCAATGCTCCTTCGTAACTAGGTAACCCCAGCCACTGAATAATTTGGTTCATCTCGTCGATTAAATCTGCTGATGGATTGATGTAATAAGTATATTCCGTCATTAGATAATCTACAGTTTCGTTGACAGTTTCCTTGCTAAAGTAGTCGCCTACAAATCTGACAGACTCTTCCAACAACAAGCTGGCATCATTTGTGGTTTCTTCATAATCCCTATACACTGCCAGTCCGGTTATAATCTTATCTCGGTAAACGTCAATTTCTCCATCTTGTAAATTGTATACAATTTCAGACTCTGAACCCGAATAATCTGGCTCATAAGAACTTTCACCTCCAGGTCCAGCAAACAAGGTAAAGCCTAGCACTACAACGGCAACAATCGTTCCTAAAATGCCTCTTATCAAACTCTCATTTTTCATAATTGCTTGGGCAGAGTCTTTTAAATCCGTTTTTACTTCGCTAAACTTTTCTTTAGCCTTGCCCTCTATTGAGGTTGGTTTAGTAACGATCCGCTTTCTTTGTTGACTATTTTTAAGCCTAGCCTTTTCTGGAGCAGATGCAGCGCCTCCCATAATTGCTGAATATGCCTCATTCAAATCCATGGTTTTTCTATGGACATATTCTGGGTCATCTTGATAATCAGCCGCCTTGTACTTTTTTGTTCGATACTCATAAGCTGCCTGAATTTCTTCTTTAGTTGCTTCCTCACTAACTCCCAATACACTATAATACTTGTTCATAATCTAGCATCCCCCTTTTATTTAGTTTCATTATACACTAAATTGACTGACTTTTCAAAGGATTTACCTGTTTACTTATTTTTACTTTGTTGCCTTGGTCTTCCACCTTTTTTGCTAGGTGCTGCGCCCCATTTTGCTCTTGGATTTCCCCTTTTAGCTGGATTGTGCATATGATTATTGTTATCCTGTACAACCTTTACTGCTGGGAAATTGTTTTTTAGAGGATATGGATGGTCCTCCACCTCTGGAATTTGCTTACCAGTCAACTTTATAATATCTGCTAACAAAGGTTTTTCGTCAAAATCACAAAATGAAATCGCTACGCCTTCTAAGCCTGCACGTCCAGTTCTACCTATACGGTGGACATAAGTTTCAGGGATGTTTGGCAATTCATAATTTATTACATGAGATAGTTCGTCAATGTCAATCCCTCTTGCCGCAATATCCGTTGCTACCAAAACCCTAAGTCTGCCTTCTTTAAAATTGTTAAGGGCAAGTTGTCTAGCCCCTTGAGATTTGTCGCCATGAATAGCTTGAGCAACAATCTTTTCTCGTCCAAGCTGCTTTACAACTCTATCTGCTCCATGCTTTGTTCTAGTAAAAACCAATGCAGAAGTAATAGTTTTGTCTGATAAAATGTGTATTAGCAAATCTTTCTTGTTTACTTTATCGACATAATACAATTTTTGTTTGATTGCATCAACCGTTGAAGATACTGGAGTTATTGCAACTTTTTTAGGGTTTACAAGTATAGTATCTGCCATCTTTGCAATGTCTGGTGGCATTGTAGCCGAGAATAACAAAGTCTGTCTTTTTTCTGGAATTCTTGCAATTACCTTTTTTATGTCATTTAAAAATCCCATATCCAGCATTCTGTCTGCTTCGTCAAGGATAAATATTTCTATATTGCTGATGTCAATAATCTTTTGGTTTATCAAATCGTTAAGTCTGCCTGGCGTTGCAACCAAAATGTCAATTCCTCGTCTTAGTTCCAATTCCTGTGGCCTTTGTGATACACCTCCAAAGATTACACATGATTTTAATTTAGTGTATTTTCCGTATGTGCAAAAACTTTCGTGAATCTGCAAAGCAAGCTCTCTTGTTGGTGTAATAATAAGAGCACGAATTTTTTTCTTGGTAGTTTTTCCTGCTGCTGGAAGGTTTTTTGCTTTATCAAGTATCTGTAATGTTGGAACTGCAAAAGCCGCAGTTTTCCCTGTGCCTGTCTGTGCACAACCTAACAAGTCCTGTCCCTTTAATACTGTTGGAATCGCTTGTTCTTGAATGTCTGTTGGTGAAGTGTAACCCTCTTCTTTTAATGCCTTAAGGATCGCTGGCATAATGTCTAATTGTTCAAATTTCATTAATTTCTCCTATGTTTCTAGCTTATTGCTATAAAAATACCAGCTGATAATAGCAGCTGGCAAATAAATTTCTAAATTGTTTTTATACTGATATACAATCTATTATACATCATTTTGCAGAAAATTACATGGTTATTAACAAATCATTATTTTTTATTTTAATTTTGAAATACCAAAAGCCTAAAATGTCTGCAAGTAGCCAGCCTATTGGTATCGCCCACCAAATGCCAACAACCCCAATAGTCGCCACGTCAGAAAGTGTATATGCCAGCAAAACTCTACTTCCAAGTGATACCACCGTCAATACAATTGACATGACTCCGTTCCCTATTCCGCGATAAAATCCGTACAACAAGAATAGCAATCCAATGCCTACATAACACGCTCCCTCAATATAAAGATACTGGATTCCTATACTAATGATTTCGGTTTCCCCAGCCTTTACAAATATTTCCATTAACGGCCCTGCAAATAGGCAAACACACACTGAGGCAAAGATGCAGAACATCACTGATATTTTCACTGCGAATTTAGTCCCCTGCCTAATTCTATCTGGCTGTTTTGCTCCATAATTCTGTGCAATGAAAGTAGAAAAAGCATTTCCAAAATCCTGAGCCGGCACATATGCAAAGGCATCTATTTTGACTACTGCTGCAAAAGCTGCACTTGTGGCAATGCCAAAGCTGTTGACTAACCCTTGCACCATAAGAATTCCAAGGTTCATAATTGATTGTTGAATTGCTGTCAAAACCGAATTTGTAATCACCATATGCAAAAGATGTTTATCGTAATGCCAGTGTTTTTTTGTTGGACAAATGGCCTTTGACTTAGAAAAAAAGTATATTGTAATTGACAACGCTGATAGCCCTTGAGCTATTACTGTGGCCCACGCCGCACCGCCTACCCCCATATCCAAGCAAAGGATAAAAATCATATCAAGAAGGATATTTGTTACTGCCGAAATCCCAAGGAAAAGCAACGGCACTGCTGTATTTCCAATGCTACGAAGCACTGATGCAAAAAAATTATATACATAGATAAATATTATTCCAATAAAAATAATGCCCAAATATTCTTCTGTCATTTCTACAGCGCCAGAAGGAATATTTAGCCACAGAACAAATTTTTCTAGTAATAAAAAGGCCACAATATTTATTGATATTGAAACAATTAGAATAAATACAAAAGCATTAACAATGCTAACTTTCATATGATCCATACGTTTCGCACCAAAAAGCTGTGCAAAGACAACGCCACTTCCCATACATAGTCCCAAGATAATTGACGTCAATAAAACCATAAGTGCATATGATGAACCTACTGCAACCAGTGCTGTAGCGCCGATAACTTTTCCTACTATAAGGGTATCTACAACATTGTAAAGTTGTTGTAACATATTGCCCAAAATCATTGGCAGACTAAACAACAATAATGATTTTCCTATTTTTCCATCGGTCAAACTTTTTTCCATTTTATCAATTCCCAATTCTTCTGTTTTTTCTTATAGACCTAGTTGTAACAATATCATAACAATCCAAATTGGGACAGTGTAAATATCCATCCAAAAATCGTTAATATTGAAAATAAAGAACTCATCACCACAATCTGTCCTGCAAGTTCATCATCTGCTTCCATCTGCTGAGCCATAGTAAAGCTGCTTACTGCTGTTGGACTGGCAAGCATGGCAAGTAAAGCACCCAATTCCACTCCACGATATCCTATAACGATAGCCAAAGTCAAGAAGCAAAGTGGTACAAAAATCAATCTTCCGCTTACTGCAACCGCTACGTTTTTTATGTTTGGCCCCAGCTTAGAAAAAGTAAAAGAGCCTCCCAAAATAATTAGTGCCAGTGGTGTTGCAATTTTGGAAATATCACGTATTGTGCCTTCAATAAGAATTGGTAATCTAATGCCACTCAACACAAAGACAAATGCTGCCAATGCCCCAATAATCAGTGGATTCGTTACTACTCCAACAAAAATTCGCTTTATGTTCACTTTATCACCTTGAAAATACTCTAAAGCAATAACCGCAAATAGATTAAAAAGTGGCACAACAAAGGCTATTAAAATAGCTGCTGTTCCTACTTTATCTGCTCCAAACAGTGAGACTGTCATCGGCATACCGAATAATATGTAATTGCTGCGAAATATTCCCTGAACCATAACCCCACGTCTTAGGTTGTCTTTTTCTAACTTTGACATCAACAGCATCAAAACAAAGAACATTACTACAATGCTTGACATTGCAAATATTACTAGTTTAGGATTAAATGCTGTGGAAAAGTCGCTATCATACACGTTTATAAACAGTAATGTCGGAAGAAATACACCAAAGCAAACCTTATTAAGCTGACGCAAAAAGTCTTCCTGAAACATCCCAACTCTTCGCAAAAAATACCCTAGTACCATGAGTAAAAATAGTGGGCATACTACTGAAAATGCCAGTGCCAAATTATTCATAGCTGCACAGCTCAACTAAATTTCCGTCAGGATCACGCAAATAAAGTGATTTCATCCTTCCCCTTACTCCTTGACGCGTAACAATACCAAGTTCTATCTCTATTGCTTTTTGCATAAGTTCTTCTTTGCATTTATCTATATTTCCCTCTATTTCAAAGCAAAAGTCCGCGCTACCTGTCTTTACATTTTTTGCTTTTGGTTCAAGCTCATGCCCTTTTATATGTACATTTATTTTGAAATCCCCAGAAAAAAGTTCGTAACGTCCGTCACCTTCTTCTGACCTAAACCCCAATGCTTGATAAAATTTTATGCACTCGGTCAAGTGCCCCGTAGTAATTACAAAATGGTCAACTTTTTTTATCATTTTCTCGCTTCCTTTTTATGACTATATTCGCCTTTTAATGTGACTTGTTCCAAAATATGTCCATCCATTTTTCTATGTAATTGGTTAAACAAAAACCCATTTTCTAGGTCAAGCATAGTATCCAATGCATATACATGAAGTTCATACAAATGTGGTGCATCTGGCGGGCACATTCCACCATAAAAGCTTGACAATTCAACGCTTTGCTCTCCACCTTGCATACTAGTCCAGCTGTTTACTCCCTGCACAAAATCTGTTGCTGTTTGGCTCTCATTTTCGAATATTTCCATTCGAGTAATGTTTGCTGCCAACCAGTGTATCCACGCAAAACCTCCGCTAACTGGATATGCATCCTTATCTTCTAAAACAAAGGCAAAGGAAACTGTTCCTTCTGGCGCATCTTGTATTTTAACAGGTATAGAGCATGTTGGAACTCCGTTTTCGTTGACTTGTGTCCCATGTTTCCCATATTTTTCTGCCCACATACCATCAATCATTCCATTACTTAAAACTTTCATATTTTACCTCCATATTTAATACTAAATTATTTTCACTGCTGTGAAAAAG
>JAVXAG010000099.1:0-6649 GCA_036660615.1 Anaerovoracaceae bacterium | reverse complement strand
AAACATTAATTCCCTGATTTGCTCACAGAATCGCTCAAAAATCCTCGCCAGTGAGCAGATTCCATCTGTATGTGAGAAAATTCAGCTTTTATTATTTATTGGGCTTTATTTACAGCGATAAGTGATAATGATTCTCATTTGCCTATTGACATTTGTTGAATAAATAGTATAATTTTAATAATGAAAATAAAAAAATGTACTATATATAGTGCTTACACGTTAAAGCGAGAAAGAAGATGAAAGAAGGATTTTAACAATGGACAACATACTTAGAATTGTAAAAAGGGACGGAAGAATAGTAGATTTTGATGTAGATAAAATAGCTGATGCAATATTCAAAGCAGCACAAGTATTAGGTGGTAAGAATAAAGAAATGGCTGTTTATCTAGCAAAACAAGTCGAATTGTATTTGTTGGAAGTTTGCCACAATAATACGCCTACAATTGAACAGATTCAAGATGCTGTAGAAAAAATCTTGATTGAAGACGGACATGCTCGTACTGCAAAAGAATACATTCTTTATCGTGCAGAGCGTACCAGAGTAAGAGAAATGAATACTAAATTAATGAGAATTTATGAAGATCTTACTTTTAAAGACGCAAAAGATAATGAAATAAAACGTGAAAACGCTAATATAGATGGCAATACAGCTATGGGAACTATGTTGAAATATGGTTCAGAAGGAGCAAAAGAGTTTTATAAGATGTATGTCATTGATCCTAAATTCTCAAAAGCTCATGAATCAGGAGATATTCATATCCACGATATGGACTTCTATACACTTACTATGACTTGTTGCCAAATAGATTTGGTGTCATTATTAAAAGACGGTTTTTCAACAGGACATGGACATTTGAGAGAGCCTAACGACATAGAGAGCTACTCTGCACTTGCATGTATTGCAATTCAGTCAGACCAAAACGACCAACATGGCGGACAATCAGTTCCTAATTTTGATTATGGTATGGCTCCAGGAGTTAAAAAGACTTACAAGAAGCTTTATTGGACAAACCTAGGCAAGATGTTAGATTTCTTGCAAGATATAGAAGATGGCGTGGAAATAGCCAAAACTATGGGAAAGAAAATCGAAGCAGATTACAATGTATGTCCTTGTATGTTATGGGATAACAATTACAAAGAACTTGAATTAGAAGAACTTAAAAAAATAGTATCAGAAGAAGAAGCAAAGAAGATGCAGGATAGAGCTACTAAGTTTGCAGATACAGAAATCAAAAGAAAAACATATCAGGCTATGGAAGCTTTGGTTCATAACTTAAACACTATGCATTCAAGAGCAGGTGCACAGGTACCGTTTAGTTCAATTAACTATGGTACTGATACATCTCCAGAAGGCAGACTAGTTATGGAAAGTGTAATGAAGGCAACAGAAGCTGGCCTTGGAAATGGTGAAACACCAATATTCCCAATTCAGATATTCAAAGTAAAAGAGGGAGTTAGCTATAATCCTGAGGATCCTAACTATGATTTGTTTAAACTTGCTTGCAAAGTTTCAGCAAAGAGATTATTCCCTAACTTTTCATTTATAGATGCACCATTTAATATTCCATACTACAAACCTGGACATCCAGAAACAGAGTGTGCATATATGGGTTGCAGAACTAGAGTAATAGCAAATGTTTATGATCCAAGTAGAGAAATCGTTACTGGTAGAGGTAATCTTTCATTTACATCAGTTAATTTACCTAGACTTGCAATAAAAGCTAACCATAATATTGATACTTTCTTTGAAGGTCTTGATAGAGTTATAGATATTGCAATCGGTCAATTAAATGAGCGTTTTAGAATTCAAGCAATGAAAAAAGTAAGAAACTTCCCATTCTTAATGGGACAAGGAGTATGGCTTGACTCAGAAAAACTTGGAGTTGACGATTCTATAGAGGAAGTAATAAAACATGGTACTTTGACAGTTGGATTTATTGGACTTGCTGAATGTCTAAAGTGTTTGATTGGTTCACACCATGGCGAAACAAAGGAAGCTCAGGCGCTAGGTCTTGATATAATCGGATATATGAGAAAAAGAATGGACGAAGAAGCAGAGAGAACAAAGCTTAACTGGTCGTTAATTGCAACACCAGCAGAAGGCTTATCTGGTAGATTTGTCAAGATTGACAGAGAAAAGTTTGGAGTAATTGAAGGCGTTACAGACAGAGATTATTACACAAATAGTTTCCATATTCCAGTATATTATGATATTAATGCTTTTGATAAAATCAAGCTAGAAGCACCATACCATGCGCTTACAAACGGTGGTCATATTTCATACGTTGAACTTGATGGAGATCCACTAAAGAACCTTGATGCTTTTGAGAGAGTAGTTAGATGCATGAAAGAAAGTGGAATCGGTTACGGCTCAATAAATCACCCAGTAGATAGAGATCCTTGCTGTGGATATACTGGAATCATCGACAATGAATGTCCTTCTTGTGGGAGAACAGAAGAAGACGGCGATATTGGATTTGAGAGAATTAGAAGAATTACTGGTTACCTTGTAGGTACAATGGATAATTGGAACAATGCTAAATCATCAGAAGAAAAAGATAGAGTTAAGCACGATATGAGCAAAGGCTACGAAGTATTATGATAGAAGAAAAAGATAGTATTAGAATAGCGGGAATTGTAAGAGAGTCAATTGTAGATGGTCCTGGCATAAGATTTGTAGTCTTTTGTCAGGGTTGTCCTCATAAATGCGTGGGGTGCCACAACGTTGAAACTCACGATTTTTCTGGAGGTTATGATTGTCAAATTGATAAAATCGTACAGGCTATCGATCAAAATCCTTTACTTTCGGGAGTTACATTTAGTGGGGGTGAACCAGTTTGCCAACCTGAAGGGTTTTACGCTCTTGCAAAAAAAATAAAAGAAAGAAGCCTTGATATTATATTGTTTAGCGGTTATACTTATGAAGAACTTCTTGAAATGCAAAAGACAAATGAAGCCTTAAAAGGTCTTCTTAGTTTGGTTGATACTCTAATAGATGGTAAATATCAAGCAGATTTAAGAGATTTGACCTTGCTTTTTAGAGGAAGTAAGAACCAAAGAGTTATTGATATGGCAAAAACGAGGGAAACGGGAGAAATTTTCTTGGTGCCAGATTATCAATAAAAACCCGATATATACTGCCAAATGGTGGTGAAAAGGGTGCTTTAATAAATAAAACCATAATATAACGATAATTTAAAAAAAACTCTTGTAATAATACATGATGTTGTGATATAATATCGCTTGTTCGAATGTGAACAGACAAAGAAAAATAAATGCTAAAAGCTTAAGATATTAAAAGGAGGTGCGGTAGATGTCAAGAAAATGTGAGATTTGCGGTAAAGGTCAAGTATCAGGGAATAATGTATCCCACTCAAACAGACACACAAGAAGAAAGTGGAACGCTAACATTCAGACTGTAAGAGTTGAAGAAAACGGTTCAGTTAGAAAAGCTAACGTATGCACAAGATGTATAAGATCAAATAAAGCAAACCGTGCCATTTAATTTTAGTAAACAAGACCTGCAGAGTGGGTCTTTTTTATTACCCATTTTTAAATTTGGTTATTTAAGTAACTGAATACCACAAAAGACTAAAACTCCGCCTAGAAGCAAAATCCACGCTTTTGGAGGTAGGAAAAATGCACATATGGTAACTATGCCAAAGACAACTAGAACAAAACCTACGTCTTTGGCTTCTTTGTATATCCAACAAAATTTTTTCTTTCTACAGTTGTTATTATTCATATAATTTTTATTCATAATCTCACCCTCAATACATTATGAAAAATATCATATATATGTTACAAATTTATGGTACAATATAAGTAGAATTGATGGGGAGGAAAACCATGCTACTTGAAAAAAATAATGAATTAGGGAAAATTAGCATTTCAAATAATGTCTTTGCTCAGATCATAAAGGATAGCTTGGAGCTATGCAGAGGCAGAGTTTGGCCAGCCACAAAAAAAGGAAAGCAGATAGGCAACGAGTGGAAATTCAATTTGTCGGATTTTGCTAGTACAGTCGAAGTAAAAGGAAAAGATCAAGACAATAATTTTGAACTAAGATTTTATATCATAACAAAATTTGGAGCCAGTATAAAATCAATAACTGATATAATAATGGATTCTATATTTGAAAAGATAAAGAGTACAACTGGAGAGTATCCAAACGAAGTTACCATTGTTGTTGTCGGAGTAAAATCCAGACTAATTGCAAAGAGAGAAATTGAGGTTGTCAGAAAGAATGAATTTAAGTGATAGTATTTCCGCACTAAAAGGTGTTGGACCTAAAAAACAAGAGATACTAAAAAAAATTAATATAAATACTTTGGAAGATTTGCTTTATTTTTTCCCAAGAAAGTATGAAGATAGACGAAGCACTACGCCTATAAGAAATACAGAATATGGGAAAGAGTATTTGATTTGTGCAAAAGTGTTGTCAAAGGTATATGATGGTAACCCATACAAAAAGAACAAATTGCTAAAATTACTGGTAACTGATGAAACAGAAATTTTGGAGGTTGTTTTTTTTAATGGAAAATATATTGTTGAGGCTTTTAAAATAGGGGAAAGCTATACTTTTTATGGGAAAATCCAAGAAAATCTCAACAGGCGACAGATAGTTCATCCAGAATTTCATAAGTTAGGTGACAAAGACGATATTAGAGGGATAATACCTATTTATCCAATAACTGAAGGGATTTCTCAAAATGAAATGAGAAAATGGCAAGGTCAGGTTCAGGATTTGGCAAAGGAGTTGGATGAGTGGTTACCTGAAGAAATAGTCAAAAGGAATCGACTTTGCGGGCCAGCTTATGCTGTGCAAAATATACATTTTCCTAAAGAAAAACAAAGTGTTTTGCAAGGGAAATTCAGATTGGTATTTGAGGAGTTGCTAACTTTGGAAACTGGTTTACAGTTTATGCATTGCCAATCAAATGGACAACAAGGGATAGCAATAAATGATGTAAGTTGTGATAATGAATTTATAGACAGTCTTTCTTTTGAATTGACTAGTGGCCAAAAAAAAGTATGGGAAGAAATAAAGACTGATTTGCAATCTAATAAAATTATGAATAGATTGATTCAAGGTGATGTTGGCTCTGGTAAAACGGTCATTGCTCAACTGGCAATGTATGTTTCATTAAAGGAAGGATACCAATCGGTTATGATGGCACCTACAGAACTTTTGGCAAAACAGCATTTTCAGTCACTTACTAAGGATTTTGAAAAGTTTAATATAAATGTGGGACTTTTGTGCAGCAGTATGAAAGCAGCAGAAAAAAGAGATACTATTACTAAGCTTGAAAGTGGAGAAATTCAAATTTTGGTTGGAACTCATGCGGTTATACAGCCCAATGTGATTTTTAAAAATTTAGGTCTTGTTATTACGGACGAGCAACATAGATTTGGAGTTAATCAAAGAAGTCTTTTATCACAAAAGGGGGACAACCCTAATGTAATTGTAATGACTGCAACTCCAATTCCTAGAACGTTGGCTGTTATAATTTATGGAGATTTGGACATTTCTGTAATTGATACTATGCCTATAGGAAGAAAAGTTATAAAAACAATTCAGGGAAATCCCGAAAATAGGAATCAAATTTATGATTTTGCAAAAAAGGAAATAGAAAAGAAGAAACAGATATATGTAGTAGCACCTTTGATTGAAGAGTCGGAAAAAATCGACGCGAAGTCTGCGGAGGAACTCTTTGAAGAAATTACTCATAAGTTTAAAAATAGAAAAATCGCTTTGATTCATGGGGCAATGAAGCAGGAGCAAAAAGATTTGACTATGAAAGAATTTGCAGAAGGTAAAATTGATGTCCTTGTTTCTACGGTAGTTATAGAAGTTGGAATTAATGTACCAAACGCAACAATTATGATTATTGAAAACTGTGAAAGGTTTGGGCTGGCGCAGCTTCATCAACTTAGAGGTAGAGTAGGCAGGGGAGAAGACCAATCGTATTGTTTCCTTATATGTCACAATGAATCAAGTTTGGCTATGGAAAGAAACCAAACTATGTGTAATACACAAAATGGATTTGAAATAGCCGAAGCTGACCTTAGATTAAGAGGCCCTGGGGAAATGTTTGGAACTAGGCAGCATGGACTCCCAGAGATGCACATTACTGATTTGATTAGACATGTTGATATTTTGGAGAAAACAAAGGTTGAGGCAATTGATATTTTGAAGGATGATAATTCTCTTTCAAAAAAAGAAAATTTACCTTTAAAGAACAGAGTAAAAGTCATGTTTGGTGATGAAATAAAGCTTGAATTATAAACTGCCAAAACAAACCAACATATGAAATAATTACATCGAATACAAAGTCCCTCCTGTGGTTAAATTAATATCGTAATAGGAGGTGAACAAAATGAATTTACAACAAAAGATGAACGTTAATGCAAAGCCTGCATTAAACAATTTGAAAACAGAAGTTGCCAATGAATTAGGTCTTTCAAATTACGAAGCAACTGATAAGGGAAACCTTACTGCTAGACAGAACGGCTACGTTGGAGGTTATATGACTAAAAGACTAGTTGAGATGGCAGAACAACAGTTATCAGGAAAATAAGAGACAATTGGATAAAATCTAAAAACGGGGGTAGTCTTAGTTAAGACTGCCTCTTGTTTTTATGAGCA
>JAVXAG010000098.1:5399-6747 GCA_036660615.1 Anaerovoracaceae bacterium | reverse complement strand
AAGCAGTCGGCAACTGCCGATGTGATATTTGCAGAGGAGGGCGAAATCCAGTTTACAAAAGACGGGCTTTCGGGGATATGTGTGTTTAATTTGACAAGACATATAGAAATAGAAAACGGAAAGACACTGGAAGAAGGACTTAGAGAATACAAAATATCAGTAGACTTTTTACCGGATATAGATATAAAAGATTTGCTTGAGCAGAGAAAAACAATAAAAGATTTTACGGCAAAAGATTTGCTTAGAACATTTGTGAGAGAACCACTTGCATTAGATATTTTGAGACAGGCACAGATAAGCCCAAACAAAATGGCGAGTCAACTTGAAAAAAATCAATTGATTTCCTTAGAAAAAGTATTGCATAATTGGCAAGTGTCAATTAAAATGCTCAAGGGTTGGAAATTTGCTCAAGTGACAAAAGGCGGAGTAGACCTTGGAGAAATAAACTTGCAGACAATGGAATCAAAATTAGTAAGAGGACTGTTTTTTGCAGGAGAAGTAATAGATTACGATGGCCCTTGCGGTGGATATAACTTGCAAAACGCTTGGGAAACAGCGATAAAAGCTGGGAAGGAAATGTCAAATGTATAGAATACATCAGATAAAACTAAATATTGATGAGCCAAAAGACCGTATACAGAGCAAAATTATTAAGAAAATTGGATACAAAGATATGATAATTACCGATTATAATATTGTAAAAGAGTCCATAGATGCAAGAGATAAGAGCAATATAAAATGGGTGTATACAGTAGATTTTAATTGCGCCACATTGCACAATCCAAAGAAATACCTTAACCTTGCCGCAAATCCAAAATTGAATTTGGAAATTGCACCAAATATGTCATACAAAGAAGTAGAACAGGGAAGCATTCAGTTAGAAAATAGGCCAGTGATCGTTGGATTTGGACCTTGCGGAATGTTTGCAGGGCTGCTACTTGCAACAAGAGGATACAAACCACTGATTATTGAGCGTGGAAATATGGTGGAACAGAGAGTAAAAGATGTTAAAGAATTTTGGGACAAAGCGATACTTAATCCAGAGTCAAACGTTCAGTTTGGAGAAGGCGGCGCTGGTACATTTTCCGATGGCAAATTGACAACAGGAATCAAAGATTCAAGAATTAGAAAAGTTTTGGAGGAGTTTGTCGTAGCGGGAGCAGATCCAGATATTTTGTATAAACAAAAACCACATATTGGAACAGACGTGTTACAACAAGTAGTGGCGAATATTAGAAAAACCATCATCAGCTACGGTGGAGAAATTCGCTTTGGTACTAGGCTTGACGACATAATAGTAAAGAAAAAGAAAATCATAGGTGTCAAAGTTTCTACAGATCAAGTCGAT
>JAVXAG010000098.1:0-5299 GCA_036660615.1 Anaerovoracaceae bacterium | reverse complement strand
GTAGAGGAAATCCCTACTGAAAATTTGATTCTTGCAATAGGACACAGCGCAAGAGATACATTTAGAATGCTCTTTGAAAAAGGCATAGCCATGGAACAAAAACCATTTTCAATTGGAGTGAGAGTTGAACACCCACAAAAACTTATAGATCAATCACAATATGGAAACATAAAAGCCTTGCCACCAGCAGACTACAAATTATCATACCACTGCCAAAACGGTAGAGGAGTTTACACATTTTGTATGTGCCCAGGCGGAATTGTTATTGGAGCGGCATCACAGATTGGTGGCGTAGTAACCAACGGAATGAGCAATAGAAAACGAAATAGTGGAGTTGCAAATAGCGCATTGCTATGCGATGTGAAGACCACAGATTTTAACAGCGTCCATCCATTAGCAGGAGTATTTTTCCAAGAAAAATATGAGAAATTAGCTTTTGAGAGCGGTGGTGGAACATATAAATTGCCAAAAACTACGTGGAAAAACTTTAGAGATAACAACCAAGATGCACAACCAGTTATAAATTCATTACCAGAGTTTGCAGTAGAGTCTATAAGAGAGGCAATGCCACATATGGGCAAGTATTTGCAAGGGTTTGACGGAGATGATGTGGTGATGACAGCAGTGGAAACAAGAAGCTCGTCACCCGTAAAATTCGATAGAGGTGACCAATGTCAAGGAACCTTTGAAGGGCTATATCCCGGAGGTGAAGGAGCTGGATACGCAGGAGGCATTATGTCAGCCTCATGTGACGGTATCAAAATAGCAGAAAAGATAATCGGTAAATATAAACCCTTCATTTAGTTCATTTGAGTGAATTTTAATCAATTTAATTATTTGACCAAGGATTCCCCAGTCATTTCCTTTGGAACTTCTATTCCCATCAAAGATAACATAGTTGGGGCAATGTCAGATAACTTGCCACCACTTTTCAAAGAAACAGGAGTTTTGGATATATGTACAAGGGGTACTTGGCTAATTGAATGAGAAGTGACAATATTGCCATTTTCATCCAGCATACGGTCCGCATTTCCATGATCGGCAGTAAGAAGAATTTCACCGCCTACGGCCAAAACAGCATCAACAATCTTTGGAACACAGACGTCTAAAGTTTCGATGGCTTTTATTGTAGCGTCCATAACTCCAGTGTGTCCAATCATGTCAGCGTTGGCAAAATTCAATATAATTACGTCATATTTTTGTGCATTTATTTGCTCAAGAACACGATCAGTTACAGTGTATGCGCTCATTTCAGGTTGAAGGTCATAAGTCGGAATTCTTGGCGAAGCGACTAAAATTCTGTCCTCATCAGGATTAGCAGCCTCAACTCCACCGTTGAAAAAGAACGTAACATGAGCATACTTTTCAGTTTCTGCAATCCTTAGCTGTTTCAAACCAAGAGACGATAAATATTCGCCCAAAGTGTTGGAAAGGCTCTGAGGTGGATAGGCAACCATAACATTTGGCATAGTAATGTCGTATTGAGTCATACAAACATAACACAAGTTTTTGCATACCTTTTTTCTAACAAAACCGTCAAAATCAGGATCGACAAATGCTCTTGTAATTTCCCTAGCTCTATCAGGTCTAAAATTAAACATTATAATTGCATCATTGTCGTTTATCATAACATTGCCAATACAAGTTGGCAAAACAAACTCATCATTTTCATCGCGGCTATAAGCCCCATCGATAGCAGCACAAGAAGTGGCCGCTTCAAGACCTTGATTTAGAGTCATTGCATCGTAAGCCTTTTCAAGCCTGCCATACTGTTTGTCCCTATCCATAGCATAATATCTTCCAGAAATCAAAACGATTTGACCAAGGCCAATCTTTGCCATATGGTTTTCCAAAGCTTGGATGTAATCTAAAGCACATCTTGGTGGAACATCTCTACCGTCAAGGAAACAGTCAACATAAACCTTTTTTAGTCCCTTTGATTTTGCCATATCAAGCAAAGCAAAAAGATGAGTGATGTGACTATGAACACCTCCGTCAGATAAAAGACCTAACAGGTGAAGTGCGGAATCATTTTTTAGAGCATAATCCATAGCAGTATTGAGGGCATTATTTTCAAAGAAATCCCCATCAGCGATGGACTTTGTTATCTTAGTCAATTCTTGATATACAACCCTTCCAGCACCTATATTCAGATGTCCAACCTCGGAGTTGCCCATTTGTCCTTCAGGCAGACCAACAGACAAACCACTGGCATTTAGTTTTGTACTAGGGTAGGTTTCAAATATTTTATCCAAAGCCGGCTTCTTAGCCTGAGCGATAGCATTTCCGTAAGAGTTGTCATTTAATCCATATCCGTCTAAGATCATTAGCATTATTGGTTTTTTGGTAATTTCCATTTTCTTTCTCCCATTCTCTAAAATTTTTAATTACAATTCCATTATATCAAATTTTTTGTTATAATCAATCCATAGAAGAAAATAGAAGGTGAAAGTATGAATTGGACTTTGGAACAACAAAAAGCAATAGAACTACGAAACAGCAATATTTTGGTAGCCGCCGCTGCGGGATCAGGCAAGACTGCTGTTTTGGTGGAGCGAATAAAAAGATTGATAATTGAAGAAGGAGTATCCCTTGACGAGATGCTCATTGTTACTTTTACCAATGCCGCTGCCGCAGAGATGAAAGAAAAGGTTAGAGTTGCAATTAACAAAGAAATTGAGCGAGAACCGGAAAAAAGTCAGCTTTTAAGAAAGCAACTTAATATTTTGTATAGGGCAAACATAAGTACATTCCACGCTTTTGCACTAGAGGCAATAAGGAAGTTCTTTTATTTGATAAATATAGAACCAAACTTTAAAATTTGCGACGAAGCGGAAGGTCAAATTATAAAAGGCGAGGCAATGGATCAGCTTCTTGAAAACTATTTTCAAGAGGGGAGCCAAGAGTTTTTTGAGTTTTTGAAAAGATATAGTTCTGACAGAAATGAAGAAAAGGTTAGAAATATGATTTTTAGTTCATACAATGTTCTTCAAAGCCTTCCAAATCCATGGGAGTGGCTAGATAAAAAAGTGGAGAATTTGAATCAAAATATTGAAGAATTTAAAAATAGCGAGATTATGGAATCGTTATGGAACTTTATCGATGGGGAGATAAGAGAAGCAATCAAAACTTTGGAAATCGGCAGGGGTCAATTGGAGGCAGTTGGCCTTGACCGTTTGGCTGCAATGCTTATAGCGGATATCGCTGTTTGTCAGGAGCTTTCAAAAGCCATCGCAGACAAAGATTTTGAAGCAGTTGAAAACCAAGTCTATTCTTTTTCTTTGACT
Source organism: Anaerovoracaceae bacterium (assembly GCA_036660615.1). Lineage (GTDB taxonomy): Bacteria > Bacillota > Clostridia > Peptostreptococcales > Anaerovoracaceae > JAVXAG01. The sequence goes on along the minus strand of JAVXAG010000098.1, from coordinate 2,012 downwards.
AGAATGACGGCTAAAGGAGATGAAAAAGAGACTTATGCGGAGGTAAAGGAAAAAGTATCTGCTTGCAGGAAAAAAGCTACTGCAACTATAAAGGGTATTAAAGAAATTTTCTTTTCTGTTCCTCTTGAAAAACAGATAGCAGAATTAAATGAGACATATCCATGGGCAAAGTTCTTGAAGAAGTTGTTATTGGATTTTGACATACTTTTTAAGGAGGGAAAGGCTGCAAAGAATTTGGTCGATTTTAATGACATTGAGCATTATTGTATTGAGATTTTTACCAATGATCAAGCAAGTGAGTTTTACAGGGAAAAGTTTAAATATATTTTTATTGACGAATATCAAGACACTAATTTGTTGCAAGAAGAAATCATTTCCAGAATAAAGCGAGATAATAATCTTTTTATGGTTGGGGATATCAAACAAAGTATATACAAGTTCAGGTTGGCTGAGCCAAGTATCTTCAAAGGCAAATACAACGACTATGGAAAGGCTGAAAATCTTAACTCTGAAAAGGTGGATTTGAATAAGAATTATCGAAGCAAACCGCTGATAATTAAACATATAAATAGTATTTTCCAACGTTTAATGGAAGACTATGATGACGAGGCAAAGCTTTATGAGGGTAACCCATATACTGGAGAATATAACTATGAGCCAACCTTGCAAGTTGTTGATATGTCAACGATTGATGAGGCTGACATTGAATTGCAGAATATGAAAAATGCCGAGTTTGAAGCTTTGGCTGTTGCCGATATTATTATGGATAATCTGGGGAAACCATATACTGATATAAAAACTGGAGAAACTAAAAAATTCCAAAAAAAGGACATTGTGGTTTTGATGAGAAGTGTAAGAAATTATGCTGATATTTTTTATAGAACTTTGCAAGAAAAAGGTGTTTCTGCATTTGTTGATGACAATGACGGATATTTTGATACTATGGAAATAAATATGGCGATGAATCTTCTATCGGTAATAGACAATCGCATGCAAGATGTACCACTTCTTAGTGTTCTCAGGTCTGAAATTTTTAATTTTTCTATTGAGGAACTTTGCAATATAAGGGTAAACAACAAAAAAGAATCGTACTACAATGCCTTTATGGATTATGCAGAAGTCGGAGAAAACCCAGCGCTGAGGGCAAAGTGTGCTTTGACTATATCCCAAATTGACTGTTGGAAAAAAGAGGTAAATACTATGCCTCTTGACAAATTTATTTGGAAACTCCTTTTGGATACTGACTATTATCTGGTTATGGGAGCAATGGCATCGGGGACTCAAAGGCAGGCAAATCTCAGGGCTTTGGTTGACAAGGCTTTGAACTTCCAGAAAAGCGGCAAGGGTTCGCTGTACAGTTTTGTTAAATACATAGATGCAGTCAAGGTGAGAAAAGTGGCTATGGGTCAAGTGAAATTAGTTGGGGAAAATGATGATTTGGTCAGAATTATGACTGTCCACAAGAGTAAGGGCCTTGAATTTCCTATGGTAATTTTGGCTGGTCTAGGTAAGAAACTTAACTATTCCAAGGGTGGCAAAGGTGTAATTCTCCACAAGGATTTGGGAATTGGTATGTCTCTTGTCAATCCGACTTTTCATTGGTATAAAAACACTATTTTGCAAAGGGTGATTTACAAGCAAATTCATCTTGAGGAAATTGAGGAGGAGGTCAGGGTTCTATATGTGGCTTTAACTAGGGCAAAGGATAAACTTGTTTTGACTGGTACTGTCAAAGATGGCCAAAAGTATCTGGAAAATCTGGAAATGGACTTGACTAGTGACGGCTCGTATTTGTCAATGTTAGGGGAAAACTCACCGAAGCTCACTATGAAATCTTGTGATGATATTGGCAAACGAATCATAAGGGAAGAAATTGCATTTGAAGAGCCACCGAAGAAAACAGTGGTATCTGAGGAAGTTCAGAGAAGGCTAAACTATGAGTATCCGTACCAGTTAGCCCTTAGAACAAAATCCAAGTATTCAGTTACAGAGCTAAACAAGTTATCTGAATC
>JAVXAG010000097.1:0-6764 GCA_036660615.1 Anaerovoracaceae bacterium | reverse complement strand
CCACTACCAATATTTGACGTCATAATGACTATAGTATTCTTAAAGTCAACAGTCCTACCTTGGTTGTCAGTCAATCTGCCATCATCAAGAAGCTGTAATAAAATGTTAAATACGTCTGGATGAGCCTTTTCTATTTCGTCGAACAAAATAACACTGTATGGCTTTCTTCTCACAGCTTCAGTCAATTGACCGCCTTGATCGTAACCAACATATCCTGGAGGCGCACCTACCAATCTGGAAACCGAATGTTTCTCCATATATTCAGACATATCAATTCTGATAAGATTCCTTTCTGAGTCAAATAACGTTTCCGTAAGTGTTTTGGCAAGTTCTGTTTTACCAACTCCTGTAGGACCAAGGAAAATAAAAGAACCTATTGGTCTATTCTCATTCTTAAGCCCCGCTCTAGCCCTTAAAATAGCCTCTGAGACTGCTACAATTCCTTCATCTTGACCAATTACCCTCTTATGCAAAATCTCTGGTAATTTGATAAGTTTTTCTCTTTCCGTTTCCACAAGCTTTGCCACTGGGATACCTGTCCAACCAGATACTACCTCCGCAATTTCCTCCTCCGTTACCTCTTCTTTTAGTAAACGGTTTTCCTCACTCTTATCAGCCTTTTCCTTGCCCGCTTCAAGTTTCTTTTCAAGATCAGGCAAATCACCATATTTTAGTTGAGCCAATTTTTCAAGGTCATACATTCTCTCCGCTTCTTCAATTTGTCTTTTGACTTCTTCAATTTGCTGTTTTGTTGCCTTGACATCTGTTATCAATTTCTTTTCATTTTCCCATTGGGCACGCATAGAAGCATTTTCTTCTTTTAGAGAGGCAAGTTCTTTTTCAAGAGCCTCTAGTCTAGCTTTTGATCCCTTATCTTTTTCTTTGCCCAAAGCTTGCTTTTCAATTTCAAGTTGCATAATTTTTCTTGATATTTCGTCAAGTTCCGTAGGCAAACTGTCAATTTCCGTTCTTATTTTAGAAGCCGCTTCATCCATCAAATCGATTGCCTTATCTGGAAGAAATCTATCAGAAATATATCTATCAGATAAAGTTGCACAAGCAATAAGTGCGCTGTCAGTAATTCTAACCCCATGATGAATTTCAAATCTTTCTTTTAGTCCTCTGAGAATAGAAATTGTATCTTCAACTGTAGGTTGATCAACCAAAACTTTCTGAAAACGTCTTTCTAATGCCGCATCTTTTTCTATATACTGTCTGTATTCATTAAGTGTTGTCGCTCCAATACAGTGGAGTTCTCCTCTGGCCAGTTTTGGTTTTAACAAATTGCCAGCATCCATTGAACCTTCTGTTCTTCCAGCACCAACTATATTGTGTATCTCGTCGATAAACAGAAGTATCCTGCCTTCCGATTTTTCCACTTCGTTTAATACAGCTTTTAGCCTTTCTTCAAACTCTCCTCTGAATTTTGCTCCTGCAATCAAAGCACCCATATCTAAAGCAAAGATGGTTTTGTCTTTTAGACCCTCAGGTACGTCGCCATTTAATATTCTCTGCGCCAAACCCTCAACTACTGCAGTTTTACCCACACCAGGTTCTCCAATCAAAACGGGATTGTTCTTTGTTCTCCTTGATAGTATTTGAATGACATGTCTTATTTCACTGTCTCTGCCAATTACCGGATCAAGTTTACCATCTCTAGCCATTTCAACTAAATCCCTACCGTACTTGTTTAATGCATCGTAATTATCCTCAGGATTTTGGCTTGTAACTCTTTGGTTTCCTCTGACTTTGGATAAAGCCTCTAAAAAACCATTCTTTGTAATATTATGTTTTGCAAAAATCTTTGCAGAAGGAGTCCCCTTTTCCTCAAGCAATGCCATATATATATGTTCTACGCTTACATACTCATCTTTAAAATTATCTGCATTTTTTTCTGCCTGAATCAAAAGTTGATTTAATCTTCTTGACGAGTAAATATTATCTCCTCCACCAGATACTTTTGGTAATTTTTCCATTTCTTCTTCCAAATCACCTATTATTCCAGTAACATCAACTTCCATATAGTTTAGTAGTTTTGGAATCAATCCATCTTTTTGCATTAGCAATGCTAAGTGAAGATGCTCTCCGTCAAGGACCTGATGTCCTTCTGAAATTGCAATGTTTTGACAGTCCATAATTGCTGACTGTGCGTTTTGTGTAAATCTTTCTATATTCATATTTTCACCCCCAAATTTACATTTTATTTAATCTCAAAAGTATTTTATACCTTCTAAAACAAAAAGTAAAGAGAAAATTAGCACTCTAACCATTAGAGTGCTAATTTATTTTATCATATTATAAAACTTTCATTTCTACAGGATTATACCGTTGACGATATTATTATGCTTGCTTTACTATTTTATTTGTGATATAAGAGTGGTGATGATTATGTAACATACATCTTTTAGCTTTTATACTACAACAACTAATGTGCCCGCAAATGTAAATACTAAGTTGTTTCTATATAAGTGATGTGAAATATTTACAAAAAGGAGGTCGATTAAATTGAAATTTGCACTACCTTTAATAACCGCAGGATTGATATTCATTATATCATTGACTACTATTAACGCAGGACTTATTGCTATTGCAGCCGTTGTTCCAAATTCGTTTGTTATTGGTTATTTATACGATAAATTTATGCAACAAGAAAAAAACAACAAAGGCGAATAAAAATCAGGACCACCCGCTCAGCGGGTAGTCCTGATTATCATATTATAAAATTTTCATTTCTACAGGATTATACCGTTGACGATAAGTCCATATATCATTTGTATTAGTGGTGAAATCACCTTGTCTGTCACTCCCAAAATTATCAAAACTAACAAGATTAGGAAACCTTTGTCGTAAATCTTCCAATACCAATCCTTGGTGTCTAGTTTGAATATTTGTGTGACAATGCCAAACCCGTCAAGTGGTGGTACTGGCAACAAGTTGAATACCATAAGTACAATGTTAATAAATACGATATTAATCAAAATATCTATAACTGCCTGCCCCATTTGCCCATATAGCCAAGCCCCGTTTGACATAAACAGAAACTTTATAACAAAGGCGAATACAATAGCAAGAAGCAAATTCATAGTGACCCCTGCCACTGCAACCAATGCTTCATCACGTCTTCTATGCTTGTAATATCTTGGATCAATTTCCACAGGAATTCCCCAGCCAAAACCTGCAAATAATAATGCTATGAATCCAAATGGATCCATATGTGCAATTGGATTAAGTGTAAGTCTACCTTGAATCTTTGGAGTAGGATCCCCCAGTTTATATGAAACAAATCCATGGGCGAACTCATGGAATGATAATGCAATAACAATAGCTGGTAGCATCATAAGTGTATCCATTAACCATGCCATAGGATCGCTAAATTTACCACCTAGCACATCATTTACAACCATGGCTACAAGTACAATTAATATTGCTGGATTAAAAAATCTTTTCAATAGTCTTTTCCCCCTTCCGAAATACCGAATAATTTTTATATTTTATCACAAAAACTCACCTTTGGAAATAGTATAATAACAAATATGACATTTATGTTCAAAATGAAAGGTGGTATCTTATGAACAATTCCCTTGTTTGTATTGATGTTTATACTGTTAATCCAGGAGACACGCTTTATACAATCGCTGAAAAATATGACTTACCAGTAAGTCTTTTGATGAAGGCTAACCAAATTACCAACCCATATAATGTTGGAATTGGAACAAAACTTTGTATTCCAGGCGATCCGTCTGAATTGCCAGTAGCTCCAGAAAAGCCTTACGAATGCATAGTTCATGAAGTTATGGCAGGCGACACATTATATCTAATCGCAAAAAAACACAACGTAAAACTTGATGATATTATGAAAGCTAATCAAAACATCGATCCATATAATTTACTTATCGGTACGGAACTTTGCATCCCAAAATAATTTATAGTAGCTAAATATTAAAAAAGCCTTGGCAGTAATAGAACCGAAAATCCAATTGTGATGCCCCGAATTTTTCATTTCTGAGAATTAGGGGCGTTTTTCAACCTAAATTAGGGATAAATGCCCCATCACAAAGGCCTTCTATCTGTTATCCAAAAAAATATCAGGCAGAGTAATTACTGCCCGATACATTTTATGTATTAATTATTCCACCCATAGATTAGTTGCCGATTATAGTTGGGTTGCTATATAATTCCAATGTTTTTTCAGTTTCAGCAATAACTTCATAGTGGGCAGTGACTCTGTTATAGATGTCAATAACTGCTTCTGGTACCTCTGTACCATTTTTAAATTCCTCATAGTACATCTGTCCAACTTTTACAAGTTCTAATTCTATTGCTTTTTTTTCACCAGAAATCTTTGATTTTAATTTTGTAGTTTCAATCACGTCATTTGCTTTGTCTCCAACGTTTGAAACAATGTCAGTTAATTTGTCAAAAAATGCCATTCTGTACCTCCATAAATATTATATATCACACATTCCATTGCTTTTTCAAGGAAATGTAGAATTCTGAAATTAGTAGTTCAATTAATGTTATTTATCTGCGATTTTGCAGTTCGTAAGTCTAGTAACTTTGTTTAAAATAAAATCTTTTTTTGTGGCAAACGATTTTTCTTCAATGTCCATATCCACAACAAAGTCGTCTAATTGGATTCCTTTATTAGTAGCGATGATTTTTATCAGCTCTTTTGTAATCATTGGATTTGTTACAAGCAGTGGCCCAAGAGTGTTAGTAAATATAGAATTATTTTTCTTAAATCCTTCGATTGTGTCTCTACCAGTATTGCCAAAACCGTATTTTAGCTGGGCAAAGGGCAATTCAACTTCACTAACGTAATCAACCATTTGGATTTGATTCCCTATTGCCTCTATTTCCTTGCCGTTTACCTTGCATACGAAATAGTTATCATCTCCATAAACTTCTTCTCTCTCAACTGTTTTCACAGATAGAATTCCAAGTCCATTAAACTCACTTCCATCAGTTCTGACCACTTTGTCAGTAAAAACAGAAATTGTAGTTCCAATCGTAAGCAATATCTTGCCTGCATCTATAAATTCAACTAATTTCTCCTTGTACGGAGCTAGCCAATCTATTATCTGTGGAAAAGAACTAACTTCACCAGATGGACAATATATTATATCATAATTCATAGGTTCAAAGATAGAAGAATTAAAATCAATTTTTTCCACAGTAGACTCGAGTCCTGCTAACTTGGCAAATCGTTCCAATGCCAAAATATTTCCCCTATCGCCATGCAAATATAAAGTGTCAGGAAACATCCATGCAATTTTTATAGTATCCATTATTTGCCCTCCTGTTCAATATATTTTTTCATATGAGTAAAAGTTTTTATCCAGGTAATCAAATAGATATTATCTGTTTCTACACTTTCTATCTCCTTGAAGATTACATCTACAGCCTCTGTATCAGCAATAGAAATCAGAGATTTATCAACACCTTCATATATAAATCGATTTGCCGTATCATAACAAACCTTATCAGAAAAGCAAAAATACTTCTCTACATTTGAATTCACTAACTTTTTTAAGTCACAATCATAAGCATAAAAAGAGTTTGCATAATGTGGTATTAAGTCAATCAATGGGCATAAGCCAAGACATACCATCTTAGGGCTTTGGTCTGCTGCCATTACATTGATACAAGTCTGCAAAGTCTCTGGATTTTCCTGTTTTATTCTCATATATTTTATCGTTTTATTCTTATATTTAAGTATTTCAAACCGTCCACCGACATTTTTAAACTGTCCAAATGAAACAGCCGCTTCCTCCGGACTTATTCCACCTACTTCTTTTGCGATTGCCAATGCGCCCCCATAGTTATAGCACATATATGGAGAATCATAAGGCATCTTGAATGTGGTTCCTTCTAACTTAAATGACATATTTTCAAAATCTGCATCGGTTACGGTATAGTCAGCTACATCATCACTTTTATGTCCACAATTTTCGCAGTGAAAACGACCTACCCCATCATTATTATAGTAATCAAATACTATTTTATGTCTGCACTTTGGACAAGCCATAGTAGGAAAAGTATCGTCCTTGGTGAAAGATTCTGCGTGTTTTTCTACACCATAGGTTACTATTTCCTTGCCTAAGTCATCAAAAGCCTTGGTTCTAGGTTCTTCATTATTTAAGAAAAGTCTTGCTTTATTGTCCATGGCCTTTGTCAGTTTTCTGTATATGAAATCCGGATCTCCGTTTCTTTGAACTTGATCCTTTTGTAAATTGGTAATCATAATGTTTTCGGCAGGCAACTGCTTGTACACAACTGGCAGATACCTTTCATCTATTTCAAAGAAATAAAATTCTGCATTCAATTTTCCAGTTATAGAAGCTTCCTTTGACAAAATCGTTGCAATACCTGAAAGTAGGTTTGCCCCTTCTAAATTGGCAACAACCTTTTTCCCATTAGTCCTAAAAATATGAGTTATGAGATTTGTGGTAGTTGATTTTCCATTTGTCCCAGTGATAAACACAACCTTTGAAAAATCTATTCCTTTAAAATGTGCAACCATATTAGGATCTATTTTGAGAGCCTTTTCTCCAGAAAAATTCGAGCCACGACTCTTATCAATTATGTTAATCAGTAAATTGATTAGTTTTGCAAACCATAGTGCGATATAAAATTTCATTTTTTCCTCTTTTCCTTCTTTAAGTCTAATTTATGCTATTTTGAAACTGATAATGAGAATCATTATCAGTTATCGCTGTAATTAAGTACCGAAAAAAAATAAATATCGATTTTGCTCACAGAAT
>JAVXAG010000096.1:1419-6852 GCA_036660615.1 Anaerovoracaceae bacterium | reverse complement strand
CATAAGATCAACGTATAATATCCACGAGCCAAAGTTAATGTGGATATTATACCATGTAATTTATTCTTGTTCAACGTTGCTATTACAATTCAGGGGGAAAATAGCTACCAGTTGTGCAAATATCACTTCTTTTCAAAAGTCCTTGATATTATATTAACAAGTTATATTTTAGTGCAAGGACGGTGACGATTTTGACAATATTTGTAGCCTGCTTACTTGTAGGAGTCAGCACAGTAGCATTGGTTGTTTTGTGGTTTTGGGTGGTGCGACGAGAACTCTTGGAAAAGCAAAAGATAGTAGAGATTTCGAAGAGTCAGCTTGTGACTAGCAAGCAAGAGTATATGCGTGTGCGTGGTGAACCCAGTGAAAACAAAGTACGTGAAATCCTAGATAGAAGCCAAAGTGTATATGATCAGTCAGTGGGGATTTATAACAAAATCTTGCGTAAACCATGGAATATGATACCAGCATTTTTTTTGGATCTTCGGCCAGTAAAGGAAAAAAATAAGAATTAGTTTACTCACCAAAATGAGATAAAATCCTTGTAATCTAACAAAAGTTATTTTTCAAGGATTTTTTATTTGTGTTTCTGGGTAAATCTTAAAAGGCGACAGCTTAGGAGAATTTGTGTCCATATTAAAGAGTAGAGAAAATAAGAACTTTGTTTACAGTTATGGTCCAAAAGATAGTATAATATAACCTATCTAAATGTGTGAAATAGGTTGATTTGAAAAGGAGAGAAAAAATGACTAAAACAAATGATTGGTTTACTATAGATCAAATTGATGAAGAAACATATATAATAAGTGAATATCAACATTGGGAGGAAACCCACTGTTACCTTATAAACGGAAAAGACCGCAGCTTGCTTATAGACACTGGTCTTGGCATATGCAATATCTTTGACATAGTAAAAACACTGACAGACAAACCAATAACCGTTATAGCAACCCATATTCACTGGGATCATATAGGAGGACATAAATACTTCCCTGATTTTTATGCCCACAAAGAGGAACTTATTTGGCTAAATGGTCAGTTTCCACTTTCTATTGAAACTATTCGAGAGATGGTTGTGGATCGTTGCAATCTGCCAGAAGGATACGACGTAAATAATTATGAATTTTTTCAGGGGACTCCAACAAAAGTGTTATTTGGCGGGGAAACCATTGATCTTGGCAACAGAGAAGTGAGGATAATCCATACACCTGGTCATTCACCAGGGCATATGTGTTTTTATGAAGAGGAACGAGGATATTTGTTTACTGGGGATTTGATATACAAAGATACCCTGTTTGCATATTACCCATCTACAGATCCAGAAGCCTATTTGAATTCACTGGAAACCTTAGCCATCCTCAATGTTACAAAGGTATTTCCGGCGCACCATTCCCTTGACATTCAACAAGAAATAATTATTAGAATGAGAGATGCTTTGTATAAAATCAAAGAAGAAGGAAAGCTTAAACATGGAAGTGGAGTGTTTGATTATGGTGATTGGGCAATATGGCTGTAACCAGTTATAACTGTTTCCCTAAAAGCTGTTGACAATAGTCGCGGGATAGATTATAATTCTCCCGTTATATATATCTAAAAAAATAATTTTAAAAGAGGAGAATACTAATATGAATAACGACAACACTGTATTAGCAAGAAATACGGAAATTGCACCGAAAAGTTCTTTACATTCACAGACTGTAGCCTTTTCACATTACAATCATATTTCAGCTCAATTACCTATGGATCCAAAATCAGGTAAATTGGTATCTGGCGGAGTAAAAGAACAGGCTGAACAGTGCTTTAAAAATATTAAGGCAATTGTTGACAGTATCGACCATGTTATGAGCGATATTGTTAGAATCACTGTATTTGTTAAGAATATCAAAGACATGGATGCGGTAGATCAGGTTTACAAAACATTCTTCCCAACCTATGTTCCATCAAAGACAACTGTAGCAGTTGTAGCTTTGCCAATGGATGCTTTGGTACAAGTTGAAGCAGTAGTTTCAAATGGCGAGGGAACAATTCCAAATGCGCCACAATCAGGAGATCTAATAAAGCTTACAAACAACACAGCAAATGCTCCAATGAGTACTTTGTCAGCACAGTCAGTAGCTTTTTCACATTACAACAACCTTTCAGCACAACTACCTATCGATCCAAAAGCAGGTAGATTAGTTGAAGGTGGAGTAAAAGAGCAGACAGCACAGTGCCTAAAGAATATCAAAGCAATATTAGAAAGCATAGACGTTCCTTTTGACGATATTGTCAAAATTACTGTATTCCTAAAAGACCTTTCAGACATTGAAGCAGTAAACGAAGTTTATACAACATTCTTCCCAGATTCAGCAATTGCAAGAGCAGTAGCATATTTCCCAGCTAGAACAACAGTAGCAGTAGCAGCATTGCCAATGGGCGCTTTGGTACAAATCGAAGCAGTAGTATCACATGGCGACGGCACACCACCACAAGCTGTTGAAGATAGACATGGACTTATTATAGAGGCAAACAATACAGAAAACGCACCAAAATGCCCTGTATCATCACAAACAGTAGCGTTTTCACATTACAACAACCTTTCAGCTCAATTGCCATTAGATCCTAAAACTGGCGAAATCGTTGCTGGAGGAGTAGAAAAACAAGCCGAACAGTGCCTAAAAAATATAAAGGCAATTATAGAAAGCGTTGACCACGTTATTGAAGATGTAGTCAAAGTAAACGTTTTCCTTAAAAACATTGAAGACATGGATGCAGTTGAGAAAGCTTATGCAACATTCTTCCCAGGTGGAGTTCCAGCACGTAGAACAATTGGAGTAGCAGATTTACCTAAAAATGCTTTAATCCAAATTGATGCAGTTGTTGCAAACGTTGAAGGCACACCTCCATTAGTATAAAATAGCAATTAAAAAACAGGCACGAACCTTTTTAAAATATCAAGGTTTGTGCCTTTTTTAATGTTAAATAAATATTAGGTGGAAAACATATCTCGACATAGTTTAACCTTATGGCTTTTATTATAGTACATTTCATCATCGGCTTTTTGCACTAATCTATCCAAATCATTAATCTCTGAAAAGACCCCATATCCAGCAGATATACCGATTTCATGAGAATTGCCATCAAATAGAAACGGCTTTTTAAATTCACCACTGATTCTTTTTAGCTTTCTCGTTATGTCATCAATAGATGAGTATGGCATAATAATAGTGAATTCATCACCACCAAGTCTAGACAAAAATTCATTGTTATCAAGGCAGCAGCTCAACTTGTATGCAGCGCCTTTTAGTAATGCATCTCCACCTTTATGACCATAAATATCATTGGCATGTTTAAAGTTATCCAAGTCCAAAAATATAACTGCAAAGTCCTTTTTCTCAAGTTGATATTGCTTTTCAAAATCATTCAATTCATCAAAGAAATGTCGGCGGTTAGGTAAGCCAGTCAAAGGATCATAGTAGGCAAGTTTTTGGTAGTCATTAGCCAGTTTTTTATACTTTACACGTTCAATTTCAAGCTGGTCAAGTATTTTCACTTGTCTAGAAATATCTTGACATGAAATGATGATACATAAAAAATTGTGATGCTTGTCTTCCGCCATAGATGCAGAAATCAAGACTGTTTTGACGGTTTTGTCTTTACATATCATCTTGACTTCCAAGTCATTTATAGCTTTTCCAACAAATAACTTGCCAAAATCGATTTTGTTTGCCAGCAGTTTCATAAAATTGATGCCGAGGAGTTCGCCTTTTTTGTAGCCAAATATGCTGTATACAGCGCGATTGCATTTTAATACTTCTAGGTTTTCATCGATAACAAATAGGGAGTTGCTACTGGTCTGCAAAATATCATCTGCGGAAATAACTAAATCTATATTGAATAAATCATATCTATAAATAATTCCGAAATAGCCTAACCCAAAGATAGCAGTAAAAACACTTGCTAGGGCAGGTAGGATAGGAATTGATAGTGGCATTATAACGTCAGTTATAACCCCTAAAAAAATCGTTACTACATCTAAAACAATAAATTTGATTGCCATTTCTTTTTTCATCTTGTGTTTTACGCTCTTAGACCATAGCGATAACAGATAGAAGGCAAATGAAAAATAAACTATGACGTATAATAAATATGCCCACAACCAAAATGAAGTGACAGAATTTTCATATGTCCAACCCCAACCATTTGTTGACATTACTATGTTTTGTGCCAGTGAAGTTGTTTTGCCAAGAAGATTTTCTAAAAGTAAGATAATAGTTGGTGCGAAAAACAGAGCTTTTTGCCACCATGCAAAGACATGTCGATTGTAATCTGTAAGCACTATGAAATAATATGTCGTTAATATTACAAAACCACACCAACCGAAAGAACTTAATTTATGCCAAAACCATGCCTGTTCTAGAGTGGTGGCAGCAAAGAAAAAAGAATTGCAAAAAGACCACCAACCTAAGCTGATCAGGACTCCACTTGCGGATAAATTCAAAATACTTTTTCGTTCAGCGGTTAACATAATTATTGCGCCTATGAAAAAGGATGTATATATTATAATTGAAAGAATGGATAATATACTCATTAATTTTACTCCTAAAAAATTATCAATAATTCTTAAAAGAATTATTTGATTACTAATCTATTTAGTTTACCATAAAAAAGTTGCAATTAAAAGAAGTTTGTATTTTCAAGTAATTTTAGTGTATAATTGTAGATATATTACGGATAAGTGGGGACAAATGCCATGCATCAGCAAGAGAAAATAATTAGAAATATAGTGATTACATTTTTGATTTTTATAGCAATAATGCTATTGTGTTGTTTGCTTTTTAGCGGATCAGTTAGCTATTTTGATCACAACTATAAGGACTTCGACGGTGGATGGAGGACAATAGACAATGAATCAGTTGAAATTCCATTAGTCATAGAAACTAAAACAAATGTGCCTTTCATTATAAAAAAGACATTGCCTAGTGAATTTGATAAACCACTTGCTATTTCTTTTCGTAGCTACTACCAAAAGGTTAGGGTTTTACTCGATGGAGAAGAATTATATAAGTATGATAAACCAGATGGACAGTGGTTTGAGACTGCTCCACCAAAGTATAGGAACATTATAGATTTGCCACTAGAGAGCAATGGAAAAGAGCTGACCGTCGAAGTTACTTCTAAATACAAGGTTTACTCTACGTTTATAAACAATATTATTTATGGCACTCGAAGCCAAATTGAAACGGGATTATTGTCAAGAGACATATTCAAGTTTTTACTTTGCATTGGAATAATATTTGTAGGAATAAGTTTTGCACTGATTTCTATAGTAAAAATTAGACGGGGGCGTAGAACCAAAGGGCTAGTTTGGTTTGCACTTTTTGTTATTCTTACAGGGATATTTATTATTTCAGATAATTTGGTGTTTAGATTTATAGTGGACAATGCATTATT
>JAVXAG010000096.1:0-1319 GCA_036660615.1 Anaerovoracaceae bacterium | reverse complement strand
TCACATTTTATATATACATATTATATGTAGGGAAGTCAATAATAACGGAGTTTGTGGAAAGCGAATTGGAAAGCGAGATAAACAGCAAAAAAGCTGAGCAAGCAACTAACAAGTTATTAGTAACTCAAATAGAAAGCCATTTTTTCTATCATATTATGAATACAATTAGAGTGTTGATAAAAACCAACCCTGATGATGCATATAAAATGATAGGGGATTTTTCCAAGTATCTGAGATATAAAACAGACAATAGTGGAACAGGATCCGGATTAGTCAAATTTAGTGAAGAAATGAAAACAATAAATGCATATATTGATATGAAGAAAATAACCCTTGGCGACAAGCTTAGAGTGGTCATAGACATAGAAACCGATGATTTTTATATACCTGTTCTTACAATACAGCCGATTGTAGAAAATGCGATTAAACATGGCATTGAAAAGAGCAAAGACGGAGGAACTTTGAACATAAGGACAACTGTTGAAGAAGCTTTTAATGTGATAACTATTCAGGATGACGGGTTAGGGTATGATTCAAGAACAGAGACTAGCGATAACCAAAAGTCCACTGCCTTGGAGAATATAAGAGAACGGTTATCTTTCTTTGGAGAAAATGAGTTGATTATTAGTAGTATTCCAATGAAAGGAACTAAGGTAACAGTTAGATTAAGAAAGGAACTAGGAAATTTAGAAAATGGAAAATCAAGGAATGAAAACGATATTAGTAGATGATAACATAATTGAATTGCAAGGATTTGAAATAGAATGTGCTAATGTTCCCGACATTCAAATTGTGGGCAAATTCACTTCTGCCCTTGGAGCGTTAGAATACGCAAAGTACAATACGGTGGACTTTGCTGTGTTGGATATTGAGATGCCGGATATGAACGGACTTGAGCTTTTTGATAAATTGAGGGAAATTAGATCGGATATGCTAGTCATATTTGTTACATCGCACACCAGTGCAGCAGTAGAGGCAATAAGAAAGAAAATAGACTATATAGTTTTTAAACCATATGATAAAGAAGATATAGAAGACGTTCTCTCAAGAGCTAAACTAATGAAAAGAAGATTGAAGAACAGAGTGTATTGCCACACATTTGGAGAATTTGATGTCTTTATTGATGATATTCCAATAAAGTTCAAGTCAGCAAAAGCTAAAGAGATATTTGCTTTTTGCGTATATAGAAAGGGTGCACCAGTATCGGCAGAAGAAATAATAGATAAATTATGGGCGGATTATTCTGGAATTGTTGGAGATTGCAGTGTTTTCCGTATGGCAGTCAAATCTCTTGTAGACCAATTAAAGAGTTGCGGTTG
>JAVXAG010000095.1:0-6950 GCA_036660615.1 Anaerovoracaceae bacterium | reverse complement strand
AACATATTTAAAAACCTCTGAAACGCATATTTACTAGCATTCCAGAGGTTTAGTAAGTCATATTTATTTATTCAAATTCAATTGTCCCAGGTGGTTTCCCCGTCAAATCATAGAATACACGATTGACATGTTCCACTTCGTTGACTATCCTCGTTGTGATTACTCCAAGAACGTCGTATGGGATATTTGCTGATTCAGCCGTCATAAAATCGGTGGTAGTTACTGCACGAAGAGCAATCGCATAATCGTAAGTTCTAAAGTCACCCATTACACCAACAGAACGCAAATTAGTAAGAGCTGCAAAATATTGGTTTATTTCCTTGTCCAATCCAGCCTTGATTATTTCCTCTCGGTAAATAGCATCAGCTTCTTGAACAATCTTAACTTTTTCTGCAGTGATGTCACCAATTATTCTGATTCCAAGACCTGGCCCTGGGAAAGGTTGCCTGAATACCAAATAATCTGGGATACCAAGTTCCAACCCTGCGCGACGAACCTCGTCCTTGAATAGTTCCCTTAAAGGCTCAATTATTTCCTTGAAATCAACATAGTCAGGAAGACCTCCAACATTGTGGTGAGACTTGATTACAGCCGATTTGCCTAAGCCACTTTCAATAATGTCCGGATAAATCGTTCCTTGAACTAGATAGTCCACAGTTCCAATTTTCTTTGCTTCCTCTTCAAAGACACGAATAAATTCTTCGCCGATAATCTTCCTCTTTTGCTCAGGTTCCGTAACACCTGCAAGCTTATTGTAAAAACGTTCTTGAGCATTTACCCTAATAAAATTAAGGTCATATGGGCCATCTGGTCCAAAGACTGCTTCAACTTCGTCACCTTCATTTTTTCTCATAAGGCCATGGTCAACAAATACACAAGTCAGTTGCTTTCCAACCGCTTTTGATAAGAGAACCGCAGCCACACTTGAGTCAACTCCACCGGAAAGCGCACAAAGAACCTTGCCGTCCCCTACTTTTGCCTTGATCTCACGTATTTGAGTTTCCACAAAAGAACTCATTTCCCAGTCACCTTTGCATTTGCATACACCAAGCACAAAAGCCGCAAGCATTTTCGTGCCTTCTTGAGTGTGCATAACCTCTGGATGGAACTGCATAGCATAAAGCTTCGCTTCCTTATTTTCCATAGCAGCAACAGGACATACAGGCGTGTGAGCCGTAATCTTGAAGCCTTTTGGAGCTTTTTCTATATAGTCAGTATGGCTCATCCAACAAATCGTGTTGTCCGCCACATCCTTGAAAAGTTCATCCTTTGCATCAACAGTAACCTCTGTTTTGCCGTATTCACTTACAGGCGCCGTCGCAACTTTTCCACCAAGCATATGGGCAATCAATTGTGCACCGTAGCAAAGTCCCAAAATTGGAATCCCCAGTTTGAATATTTCTTCGTCACACTTCGGCGAATCTTCCCCATAGACACTGTTTGGCCCACCAGTAAAGATAATGCCAGTTGGCGCTTTTTTCTTTATTTCTTCTATTGGTAATGTATAGGGATGAACCTCGCAATACACGTTGCATTCCCTAACCCTTCTGGCAATTAGCTGGTTATATTGACCGCCAAAATCCAGAACCAAGATCATTTCTTTATTCATCTATTGCTCCTATCTAATTACGTTTTGACTAGAATCCTTTAGGATTACGTCGTGAGCTCCGCCTTCAACTATACTCGTTGAGGAAACAAGAGTCAACTTTGCATTTCTTTGAAGTTCTTCTATAGTCAAAACACCACAGTTGCACATTGTTGATTTTACTTTATTCAATGAAAGATTTACGTTGTCATGTAGGCTTCCTGCATATGGAACGTAGGAGTCAACGCCTTCTTCAAACTTCATCTTTGGATCGCCACCAAGGTCATATCTTTGCCAATTTCTAGCCCTGTTTGAACCTTCGCCCCAATACTCTTTTACATAGTTACCGTTAATGTTAAGTTTGTTTGTTGGCGACTCGTCAAACCTTGCAAAGTATCTGCCAAGCATAATAAAGTCAGCGCCCATTGCAAGTGCCAAAGTCATATGGTAATCGTATACGATACCACCGTCTGAGCAAATCGGAACATACATTCCAGTCTTTTCAAAGTAGTCATCTCTTGCCTGTGCAACTTCGATCACTGCACTAGCTTGTCCTCTGCCAATACCTTTTTGTTCTCTGGTAATACAAATGGATCCTCCGCCAATACCGATTTTTACGAAGTCAGCTCCCGCTTCTGCAAGGAAGTCAAATCCCTCTTTGTCAACCACATTACCTGCTCCAATTTTTACGGTTTCTCCATATTTTTCTCTAACAAATTTTATTGTATCAAGCTGCCATTCTGAAAATCCCTCTGATGAGTCGATACAAAGTATATCGGCACCAGCCTCAACCAATTTAGGAATTCTCTCTGCATAATCTCTTGTATTTATTCCTGCACCAACTACATATCTCTTATGTGGGTCAAGTAGCTCATTAGGATTTTCTTTGTGTGTATCGTAGTCTTTTCTGAATACAAAGTGAGTCAACCTCTGTTTGTCGTCGATTATTGGAAGTGCATTTAATTTATGATCCCAAAGTATATCGTTTGCCTCGCTTAAAGTAACTCCGTCTTTTGCATATAATAACTTATCAAAAGGTGTCATAAATTCTTCTATCTTAGTGTCTTGGCTCATTCTACTAACTCTATAATCTCTACTAGTTACTAGTCCAAGTATTTTTCCCTCTGCTGTTCCGTCATCTGTAATTGCTATTGTTGAATGTCCACTTCTTGCTTTGATTGCAAGTACATCTGCAAGTGTCTGGTCAGGTCTTAGGTTACTGTCGCTAGTAACAAATCCAGCCTTATGGGCTTTCACTTTCCTTACCATTTCTACTTGGCTCTCGATTGTTTGCGAACCAAAAATAAATGAAATTCCACCTTCTTTTGCCAGTGCAACTGCCATTTTATCGTCCGAAACGGCTTGCATTACTGCTGATACAAGTGGAATCTTTGCTGTGATTTCTGGTTCTTCACCTTTCTTGAATTTAACTATCGGTGTATTTAGGCTCACGTTCTCCACTCTACATTCTTTTGTAGAATATCCAGGAACTAATAGGTATTCGTTAAAGGTTCTTGATGGTTCTTCAAAGTATTGTGCCATTGATAATCTCCTCTCTTTTGTTCTTTTCTATCGCTTGTGTTTCCAATTATTTTATACTATTTTGCTCTCTTTTGCAAGGCTGTTTTCCAAACTTTACGCTTGTTCAAACCAAGCTTTCATTGTTTCTAGCACTTTTACTAGTTCTTCTTCTTCAATTATGTAAGGAACCATTGCATACATGTAGTTTAAAAATGGTCGGCTGAAAACTCCACGATTGTAGGCAAACTGTTGGTAGCCAACTAGTACCTTTGGATCATAGACTTCAACACAGACGCAAGCGCCCATAATGCGTATTTCTTTGATTAGAGGGTGAGAAAAATTTGACATAACTTTGTGAGTGATTTTCTCGATTTTATGGATTTTTGACATATAGTCATCACGCTGAAATATTTCAATTGACTTTAAGGCTACACTGCAAGCAAGTGCATTCCCCATAAAAGTTGGCCCATGCATTAAGGCTTTTGATGGATCGTCGCTAAAAAATCCGTCATATACCTTGTGGTTTGCTACAGTGACTGCGTGACCAATATAGCCGCCGGTCAGGGCTTTGCCTAGAACAAGTATGTCAGGCAAAACAAGGTCTGCCACAAAGCGGTTGCCTGTACGACCAAAGCCAGTTGCAACTTCGTCAAATATTAATAACACATTATATTTTGTACAGAGCTGACGAGCCTTTTCCAGAAAAGCAATATCGTACATAAGCATTCCACCTGCACCTTGTAATAGAGGCTCAACAATAAAGCAGTTCAGCTGATTATGATATTTGGCAAAGGCTTTTTCCAGCTGAGAGATTTGCGTTTTGACATGTATAACATTTTTGCTTTTGCCATAGGCATTTAAGACAAAGTGATAATCCTCATCGTCGCCAACCTCCATTGCTTTAAATGTGTCACCATGATAAGCATTTTCCAATGACATAACCATAGTTCGCTGGGTTTCGCCTTGATTCATATAAAATTGCAGTGCCATTTTTAGGCTGACCTCTACGGCAACGCTGCCAGAGTCAGAAAAAAAGCAATAGTCCAAGTCGCCAGGCAACCAACTTTGTAGCTTTGCCGAAAGCTTTTCTACTGGTTGATGAGTCAAACCGCCCAGCATAACGTGGGAGAAATTTTCCACTTGATTAATAAGGGCGTGGTTTAATTCAGGGTGTTTGTAGCCATGAATCACGCTCCACCAAGATGACACCGAGTCGATGAGTTTTTTGTCCTCTGTATATAAGTATACGCCCTCTGCGTCGATGACTTTGTATGGGGCTTTCATAGTTTTCATTTGTTCATATGGGTACCAAATCATATTTTGTTTCTCCTAACTTTATTGGTAAATGGATAATAGGGCGTCTGTAGAAATGTCAATGTCAAGATCTCCATCTTTGACAAGAGCCAAGACTCTAATGCCTGTCATAAACTGACACATTTTTACATTATCCTCTTCCATAACATCGCCTGTGTGGAAATGGTTAAAAATAATGCCTTTTATAGGAATGTTTTTTGCTTTCATATATGACACCGTCAAAACCACGTCGTTTATTGTCCCAAGGCCTGCATCTGCTACAATCAAACAGCCAAGGTTCAAGGTTTTTATAATGTCTTCAAGTTGAATGATCTCTTGGTCAAATCGTATTGGGCACATTATCCCACCAGAGCCTTCCATAGTTAAATAGTCATATTTTGTGCAGGCAAAATCAAATCCTTCTTTGACTTTATCTAGTGAAATAGGGTTGCCCTCTAGGCGTGATGCAAGATGTGGCGATACGGCTTTTTCATATATATATGGGCACATTTCTTCAAGTGGTTGGTCAATTCCTGAAACTGTTTTCACATGAAGTGCGTCGCCTGGAATCAAGGTTCCATCAGCTCTCCGATCATTTCCACTCATAGCCGCCTTATAGTAACCTGGATTTTTTCCCATTTCTTTTAGTTTTTTTAACAGCAGTCCGGTAACAAATGTTTTGCCCACATCTGTGCCAGTCCCTGTAATAAATAAGTTTTTGCTCATTGTATTTTTACCTCGTATCCTAGTTTTTCTAATAGTTTCATATCTGTTTCTACTGTAATTCCAGCTGTCGTTAGCATATCCCCAGAAATTGCCGCATTTGCACCTGAAGAAAAGCACAACTCCCCTTTGTCATAGAGCAGTCCTCTGCCACCTGCTAGTCTAATTGAAGCATCGGGCAAAATGAACCGATACACTGCTACAATTCGCTGTATTTCTTCGCTTGTCAATTTGGGTGTGCTTTCAAATGGTGTCCCAGAAATAGGGTTAAGTATGTTAACTGGTACACTTTTTATACCAAGGCTATGCAAGGTAAACGCCATATCGATTCTGTCCTCTTTTGTTTCCCCAGGCAAACCCATAATCCCTCCGCTACATACTGAAAGTCCCGCCTTTTGGGCTGCTTTGATTGCTTTGATTTTATCGTCAAAAGTGTGGGTGGTACAAATATTCGGGAAGTTTCTTCGTGATGTTTCCAGATTGTTATGTACTCTTGTCAACCCTGCCTTTTTCAGTTTCTGGTATTGGGTTTTGGTTAGAAGCCCAAAGGAGGCACAAAGTGAAATATCCACTTTGGTTCGAATTTCTTGTATTGTAAGGCACATCTTTTCCACTTCTTCTTTTGACAGTTTTTTGCCTGAGGTAACGATTGAATATCGCAACACTCCCTGCTGCTGACTATGTTTTGCCTGTTCCAATATTTCCTCGGTGGTGAGCAAAGGGTATTCCTCTGCCCCAGTATGGTTGTGGGCTGACTGGGCGCAAAACTTACAATCCTCTGAACATTTTCCGCTTTTGCCGTTGATTATAGTGCAAATATCAAAGGCTTTGCCACAGAAATGTTCTCTTATGCTGTCTGCCGCCATGGTCAATTGTTCCAATGGTTGGTCATACAAATTCTTTGCCTCTGCCATGGTAATTGCCCCGCCGCCTATAACCTTGTTTTTTAGGTACTCCACTGTGGTTATCTCCTTTTTGTGTACGATTGGGATTGTTCTTTTGGCTATGACTGCGCCCAAAATGCAAAGTACCACGTCTCCCGGAACTGCAAGGACAAAGCAATACAGAAATAGTGGCCAAATGCCAATTGGCGAGCCTAGATAAAAATTGCTGATCAAATAATAATAGACCATACCGCAAATATATACTATTGCAAGTCCTATGAAGTTTGCTACGAATATCCTCTTGTAACTTGGCTTTGTTTTCTTGTTGGCTATAACTCCTGTAATGTATGCTGCCACTGCAAAACCGATTATGTACCCAAATGTTGGATGGAATATGTAGCCAACCCCACCGCCTTCTGCAAATACTGGCAATCCAATCAACCCCATGATGATATATGTCGCTACGCTAAAAAATCCCAGTTTTCCGCCTAGCAAAAGTCCTGCTAGCATGGTAAAAAGGAACTGCAATGTAAATGGAACTATTGGTACTGGTATGCGAATAAATGCACCTACTACAATCAAAGCAGTAAAAAGTGCGCATAATATCAAGTCTTTTGTCTTTGTGTTTTTCATTAGTTTTCTCCGATTAATTTGTATATGTGTTATTAGAAAATGATAATGCAAAAACAATGTATTGTCAACCCTGAATTATTCACAGGGTGACAATTGTCGTGTGTGGGAGGTAGCCTTGGCGGGAGTAGTTTGGATGGTGGCGGTGAATTGAGTTTTCGCTGTCACTACTATTTTTCAAATACATAAGTACCACCCGCTGATTCTCCGCGGGCATTTTCTGGCATGAATTAGGGGTAAATGCCCCGACTTTTTCATTTCTCAAAATTAGGGGCGTTTTTGGGCATAAATTGGGGGTAAATGCCCCGACTTTT
>JAVXAG010000094.1:0-7055 GCA_036660615.1 Anaerovoracaceae bacterium | reverse complement strand
CACTTGTGCTGCACATTCTTGATCCAAATATCTAAGTAGTCCCGTTTTCCATGCGGCAACATTAGGTAATTTCTCATTTTCATGATAGTTCCAGAACAAGATCTGACGTGCTTCTTCAGGATTTAACATTATTCTATATTTTGATTCTGTTCCAACTAGACCTTCTTCAATGTTATCGCCATCAAAGTTTTCATCTGCAAGGAATACAGCAAAAATAAATCTGTCTTTTTCTTCCTTCTTTGGCTCACGAGTAGTCAACATACAAAGACTGTTTGGTTGTACTTTGTTTAAAACTATTGGCTGACCTTTTCGTGCTCCTGTTTGAACAGTTCCTGCGAAAGCTCTCCATAATCTTAGTGTTTGACTTTCTGGGCAAACATACCCATCTTCAGCACACATATTGTCTAATTCTTCTCTAGTCAATTGACCTTCAAGATACATTCTACATGGGCCTTCTTTATCCATACATATTGGTTTCTTTTCAACTTTTATGTTGTGAGCAATTAACTCGTCACTACATGCGCCTCTGTAACCGATACATTCCTTGGAATTTCCCCCATCACAGAAAGTACATTTAAAAGCAACATTCTCTCTTGGATAGTCTTTCTTCTTCTTTAATTTTGGTTCGATTCTTTCTCTTTGAGCCCTTTGCTTTTCGGCTTCAATTTTCTTAAAACGTTCCTCGTCTTCTAGGTCTTTTTGTGCCTCAACTACTTTTATCTTTTCGCCGATCTCTATAGCTAAAGTAGGATTATCTATTGTCATAAATCCCATGAATGCATTCGGAAACGCAAATTTCTTTGTTACATCTTTAAATTCAACTCTTAAATATTCCTCATCAAATTCGACAATGGTACCACTGCCAAATGTTTTATGCCTGACTTTTTCATTTATTAAGTTCATACTCGCTCCTTTAAAAGTGGTTCTTCCCTTGGCAGCAATATTACTGCAAACCTCTCATACCCATTATATACTATTTTTGACGTTTAGTCTTTGGTTTAATCAATATACTTCTCGGAAGATTTCAAAGATTTGACCTTATGTTGTCGATATTTGGGTAATATGAGCAAAATATGTGATTAAATGTATTTTTTCCTCTACGATAATACAATTATTATTGCGATCATTTAGCATTTCACTACTACGGCACTCCCGATATTGCTTTTGCTGACAACTACTTGCCTGTCGATTCGCTCTTTTAACTCGTTTACATGAGAAATTATACCGACTAGGCGATTCCCCGTTGCCAATCCTACCAGTGTTTCTATTGCCTGTTCCAAAGATTCCGTATCCAATGCGCCAAACCCCTCGTCGACAAACAGTGCGTCAACTTCAACACCACCTGCGTAACTTTGGATTACATCAGATAATCCCAGTGCCAGAGATAGGGATGCCTTGAAGGATTCCCCGCCAGATAGAGATTTGACCGAGCGCACTTTACCAGTATATTGATCGATTACGTCAATTTCAAGTCCACTTTGGGAGGTAAGATTTGCCGGTTCCTCTTTTCTCAACAATTCAAACCTGTTGTTTGTCATAATTCTAAGGCGCTTGTTGGCTTCCATAAGTATTTGCTCAAAATATGCGGCCTGAACATAGGCCTCAAAAGTAAGCTTTTGTTTCCCATTAAGTTCTCCATTGGCTGTTTTAGAAAGACTATTTAATACCAAATATTTTTCTTTGTATTCCTTGAAATTCACTATCGCCTTTTTTAGTTCAACTTCAATTGGCTCGTTAGCACCAAGCCGTATATTTACTGCATCAATTAAGTCGCCAGCTACTTTCTTTTCAGTCAAAATCTGATTTTTGACTTGCTCTAGTTCCTCAATATTCTGGGTTTTTTTACCCTCAGTTTCTTTGGAAAGTCTTTCAACTTCCTGCTTATTATTATTGACATCTTCCTTGTATTTTTCTATGTCAGTAGTCAAATCGCTTATTTCCGATTCATCTTTTAGTGCCAAATGATACACGTCTTCGTCAAGGAATTCACATTTAGAAAGCATGTCTTTATATGTCGTTTCAGCAAGGATTTTTGCTTCTGAAATTGTAATTATCCTACCTTCCTTGTCGGCAAGCAAAGTCTTATTGTTTTCTACTGCATTACTTTGTTTTTGATAATCTTCATCAGCCTTTTGTGCAACTTTTTTCAACTGGTTCCACTGTTTTTCCCCTTGGGTTATGGCTTCAGCCGCTTTATCTTTATTCTCATATTTCAGCGCAGCTTTTATTGTATCCAACTTGCCTTTCTTCGATGAAATCTGCGAAGTGATATCATTGTTTTTTTCTTTAGTTTCATTAACATCTTTTTCGTTTTGGTCAAGGGAATCCCCTATGGCCACTAGAGTTTTCTTGCATTTTTCTTTTTCATCAATTTGGTCTTTTAGCTGTTTATATCCATTATCATTTTCAACTATCTTGGATGCGCAATCTGCAATTTCCGTTTTTATCAGTTTATCAAGTTTTTCTGTATCAATAGCATTTTCCAATATGTGATTGTCAATATTAGGGAATTGCTCCATTGCTACTTTTATCAGATTATCCTGTGTCAAACTCATTTCTGTATGTTTTGTCGATGCTTCTTCACTAAATTTTCCCATAGTATTGTGAGCAATTTCTACTTGTGATTTCAGATCTTTGAGTTCCGATTCACTAGGCGCTTCCGCCGAAGCTACCGCAATGTTTGGATGGGAAATTGATCCACAAACTGGGCATGGTTCACCCTCTTCAAGACTCTGAGCCAAAATACCAGCCTGCTCGCGGAAAAATGCCCTTTCTTTTTCTGTATAAGTTTTATTAATCGCTACATACTTTTTTTCTGCCTCTACAAATTCGCCTTGCAATTTCTTGTGTATGGCCTGCATCTCCACATATTTTGAAAGGCTTTCTTCTAATTCCGAGAGTTTTGACTTAGCCTTCTCTAGGGTAGCGCCCTCCTGCTCATTAGCAAGCACCTTGACTTCAATATTTTCAAAGTTCTTTAACTTTTCCTCAAGCTCTGCCTTTTGCCTTGTTAAACCAACCCTCTCATTTGAAAGTCTTTCTAATTGCTCCAAGATGGTTTTCTGCAAAGTTGACAATGTCTCTAGCTCTTTTGATTCATTAGAATACTGGTCATATTGAGGCAATTGTAAAGTCAAATTGTCTATTTGTGATTTTAATCTATCTCGCTCCGGTTCTTTTTGCTTTTCTAGTTTCTTTACTTCTTCTAAGCTGATTAAATCCTTACCCATTGTGATGATTTCAGCCTTAATCTTTGCTATTTCACTTTTTAGATTTTCCTCTTCTTTCATTTCACGAAGATAGATTTTTTCAAGAGGATATACCTTGTTCAAAGCCTTTTCACCGTCACTTTTAATTTTTGCTTTTTGTATATATTCATCTTTTTGGGAAGCAAGTAAATTCTGTTGCTCCTTGGCCTTTGTCAATTGGTTCAATGCCGTATTGGAAATGCTGGCTTGTTCCATAATGCCTATTTGCTTTTCAAGAGTTTTATCCAGACTAGTTAATTGGCTCTTTCCACTGTTTTTTATCTCATTGTCATGAGAAATCAAAGCTTGTAAAAGTGTCAAGATTTCTTCACTGTTATGTATATTTGACTGATCGATTTTTTCCATAAGATTGCCATAGTCCAAAGTTTCTGGACAAGAAATACTTCTTATATATTGAAGAATACTATTTTCCGTTTCATCGCAAAGTCTTTTGCTATCTCTCTCTTTGTCTTTCAAAAATCTTTGGGCGCTTTTATATGGATCGGTGTTAAATACTCGTCTAAATATTTCTCCACGTTCCTTGCTATCTGCCAAAAGCAATTTCAAAAATTCCCCTTGGGCAATCATGGAAATTTGTTTAAACTGGTTTCTATCAATCCCCATTATATCCACTACTTTGGCGGTTACTGCACTATATCCCGTTACAACGTCACCCGTTGGCAAAGTCAAGGTTGCATCAGCCGTTTCGGTGGTTAATCCCTTTCCATTCTTTTTCGGTCTTTCGTATTTTGGGTTTCTATTTATGGTAAATATTTTATCTTTGTGGCTAAAGGTTAACTCCACAAAAGTCTTTATGTCTTCAGCTGCAAAATCGCTTCGAAGTGTGTCTGCTCCACGAACAGTGCCACTTGCATCACCAAATAAAGCAAAAGTTATTGCATCAAAAATAGTTGTTTTTCCTGCTCCCGTATCTCCAGTTATTAAAAAAACTCCACGTCCGTCAAAGGCTGTCAAATCCAATTCCGTCTTTGTTGCATATGGTCCAAAACCACTCATTACAATTTTTATCGGTTTCATATGGATTCACCTCCTACTTGCTCAAATATTGACTTCATAATTTCCGCTTCTGCTTTTGTCAAATCGTTATTATTCTGCATTTGAAAAAATTCACCAAACAATTCTATTGGTGTTTTTTTTGCAACGCCAGCAACTGTAGCCCCTTGCAAATTGACATTTTGCTTGGTTCTGCTGTTATCAAAATCCATAGCCATTAGGTTAGGATATACCTGTCGCAGCTGTCCTATTGCATCGTATATTTCGCCCTCGTCTGTCAAAGTCGCGTGTATGTAATCAAGGTAAAACTCTTTATCCTCTCGCCCAATTTTTAATAGTTCTTCAATTGGTCCTTTTATCTCTCTCAAATCATGGCATGGAACTAATGGTATAAGTTCTATATTTATTTCTTCTGTAATCTCAAGAAGTGTAACCGATTTGTGATGTTTTGACTCAGAAAAAGAATATTTTAAAGGAGATCCCGCGTACCTAATTGTATCTCTTCCAATTTTTTGTGGTCTATGTATATGCCCCAAAGCCACATAATCAAAATCATCAAAGGCACTGATATCAATGTTATCCAGTCCCCCAATGGACAATGTCTCCGAATCCGACTGCTCTGGCTTTTGGCCGCCACTGGTTATAAACTGGTGGGCAATCAAAATATTTCTTTCTTCTTTGTTTATCTCTGCGGTTTCCATAACTTTTCTAATTGCTTCTTCATATGTTTCTATCTGTTCCTCATAGTATTGATTGACTTTTGCAGGCTTTAAAAAAGGCAACATATAGATGTTTACTTTTCCATATTTGTCTTCCAAAACTTCTTTCTGTATTTTCCCATCAAAAACTCCAGCAATATGAAGCCCATTTTTCTTCATTATTCTGCTACCAAACCCCAATCTTTCTGGGGAATCGTGGTTGCCACTAATCATAAAAATCGGGCAGTTTTTCTCTGACAATTTAGTTAAAAAATCGTCTAGCAATTCCACCGCCTCTGCCGATGGCTGTGTTTTATCGTAAACATCTCCGGCGATTAAAATGCCGTCTGGTTTTCTCTCTTTGACCATATCTTGGATTTGATCAAGCACATATGCCTGATCCTCAAGCATGCTAAACTCGTTGACTCGCTTACCTATATGCAAGTCTGCTATATGAAGTAATCTCATTAGTTTTCTTCCCCCTATTTTATCTTAAATACAGTTTCACCGTCTTTGATTGTCTCCAAAACTAAAATTTCTTTTATTTTATCAGGTTTCACTTTAAGAGGATTTTCGCTTAAAATAACAAAGTCTCCATTTTTTCCCTCTTTTATGCTACCTTTGGTGTTCTCCTCAAAATATTGATAAGCTCCGTTGATTGTCACTGCTTTTAATGCTTCAATCACTGGTATTGTCTGTTCTTCTCCCAGTAAAACTCCCTCTTTGGTTTTACGTGTTACTGCGCACTGGACTGTTTCCAACATATCTGGTTCAATTACTGGCGCATCTTGATGGAAGGTAAAGGTCACGCCTTTGTCCAATGCATACTTGGCCGGACTTATTAGTTTTGCTCTCTCAAACCCAAAATTCTTGATGTGCACATCTCCCCAATGATAAACGTGGGCAACAAAAAATGATGGTATAATGTTCAGCTCTGCCACTTGGTCAAGTTGTTCTTCTGTAATCAGCTGGGAATGTATAATCACAGGTCTTAGCTTTGTAATATCACTCTTTGTCAAAGCCACTTTTTTTATAGCATCAATATACTGCTGTATCGCTGCATCTCCGTTGCAATGGGCAAGGATTTGTGTTTTCTCAACGGTGGCTTTTTCCACTGCCAAAACCACTTGGTCGTTGGTCTGTGTCCCATATCCAACCTCATTTTTTGTTCCATAGTATGGTGTTTTCATCCACGCAGTTTTCATCTGTGGGGAACCGTCTGTGATTATTTTGTATCCGCCTATTTTAAAGTGTTCATGGTATTTATTTATTGACTCGCCAAAAGCCTTTTTGATTTTATCCATGGAATTTATATCTGGGTAACCCACTACGTCGATTTCTAGTATACCGCTATCCAAAAGGCTCTTATATAAAGGTAACATTTGTTCTACCATCATGCCTTCTTGTACTGTTGTAATTCCATATGAAAAGTATTTTTTCTGCGCTCTTTTGTACGCTGAAATCATCTGTCCCAAATCTGCCATTGGCACTTTTTTTATTGATTGAATGTATGCTTCTTCTTCCATATAACCTGTAAGTTGTCCGTTTTCTATCCCTATAACTCCGCCAACTGGTGCTGGAGTGTTTTTATCAATTTTCAAATCTGCCAAGGCTTTTGAATTCAGCACTCCACAATGTCCCGATTGGTGTTGCAATATAACGGGGTTGTTTGGTGCAACGTCATCCAGAAATTTTACGTCAGGGTGACATTTCTCGGCCAAGCTGTTATGGTCATAACCCTTTGCCACAACCCACTCTCCGTCTTTTATTTGATTTGACTGTATAAACTCTCCAATTTTTTGCCCTATTTCCTCAAAGTTATTAACTCCCTCCAAAGGTACTTGTAGCTGTGCATTTGCGTATGACGAAAAATGTCCATGGGCATCTATAAATGCTGGCATCATTGTTTTCTGCTGCAAATCTACTTTTTTCGCATCAGGTTCTATTGTGGTCAATTGGTCAAAGGTTCCAATTTTCTCAATTATTCCGTTATTCACCAAAACCGCCTCAACATAAAGTGGGGCTTCCATTGTTATTATTGTTCCATTATAAAAAATTTTTTTCATAATATTTACCGCCTTTTTACTATTTTATC
>JAVXAG010000093.1:0-7060 GCA_036660615.1 Anaerovoracaceae bacterium | reverse complement strand
AGAAAAGGCTGATGCCTTTTCTGACAAGGTTATTATTAAAACCGGCGTAATGCCGTAGGCATTGTGATGCGTAAGCATCTTCTTTGCCAACAAATTGCAGTGGCAAAGAACGCCGTTTCCTTAGAATGTTCTTGTCACCCAGACTACTGTCTGGGCGCAGTGGGTTTTTCCACTGCGAAGAAAAGGCTGATGCCTTTTCTGACAAGGTTATTATAACATAAATAACCACGTTGTTGAAACAATAATTTGTTTTAATGGTGGTTTGATTGCCAATAATTTCTTTTGATTTTCCTCATTAACTAATATATAATCAAAAATTATCCCTTTGCCTTTTGCCGCCTCAAGCAAAACTTCAAGATTTGTGTATTGTAACACATAACAAAGGTCATCGATGTCCATACTTATTAGCTCATAGTATTTGTCTTTCACAAATTTTGCATCCTTATCATAGATTGCAATATTCATAATTCTACCACTCCTCTCCATTTTTGAATTATAGGTCAAAAACACCATAAAATCAATAGGTCAATTTGCCATAATGGAACTAATATTAAAAAGGAGGTCTCATTATGAGTACAAGACTAAAGGAATTGAGAGCAAACAAAGGCTACACTCAAATAAAAATACAGTTCTTAACGGGAATAGATCAAGCCGACTATTCCAAAATTGAATCTGGTAAAAGATATCCAACTGTTGAACAGGCCAAACGGTTATCATATGTTTTAGATACAAGCATTGATTATATTGTTGGCGTAACTGACGATCCTAAACCATATGCAAAAACAAAAAAAGAGCGCTAATTAACTCAACAAAAGAATCATACACCGGAATAGCCAATGATTTTTCTTATGTAAGTCTAGCCCTCTTTTACTGGCAAAATTAAAAATCCAACATTTAGAACGGTCCATATCCTATGAATACTGTTCCTATCAATATCAGACCACAAACCGCAAGAGTAAATGCCTGAAGTTTCCAAGTGAACTTAAACCATTTTGGATAACTTACAACAGTTACACTAAGTGCAATCATCAGCAGTGGATTTGTTGGATAAATCATATTTGAGAATCCATCACCAAAACAAAATGCTTGAACTGCAGTTTGCCTAGTCACATCAACCAAATCTGTAAGCGGCGCAATAATTGGAATTACCAAAAATGCTTTTGCTGAACCTGAACCTACAAAAAAGTTAAGTGCCAGCACCAATGCAAATATTAATAATGCAGCCGTATATGGGCCCATTCCAGTGATTTGCTCAGAAGCATAATATAGAATTGTGTCCATTACTCCGCCCATTGTAATTATGTACTTTACACTCATAGCCATCAAAATCAATATTGCACCAGGAGCGATTCCGCCTATTCCATGTAAAAAATCCTTCATCATCTTTGTTGGCATTTCCGTAAACTCTGTGTATCTAGAAGCCTTCCCTGCCACAAGACCTCCAACCAAGAAAAGCAATGCCATAACTATTAACGAAATATCGCTTAGCGCTGAGTTGTCAAATACAGTATTCATAATCAATCCGACCATTATGTAGATAATTACTGCACCTAGACAACTGGTGAAAATGATTACCGATTTTTTTAGATACTTTTCATTAGGCAAAACTTCCAGCACTTGATTGCCAGAATATCTTTCCTTATTTGCTCTATCCTCTTCAAAAACAAGAGAATGAGTGCTGTCCTTCTCCACTTGCTTTGCGTACCTCTTTACATAAGTAAACAAAATCAAATACACGATAACGAACATTGGTATTCTCAAAAGCACCCCAGAAAACATTGGCAGGCCTGCGAGATTCTGTGCAATTCCTAAGGTAAATGGATTTAACATTGCAGTTGAGAATCCAAAACCTGCTGCTAAAGCACTCATACCTAAGCCCACTAGCGAATCCCAACCCATTGCATAAGATAACAAGACCACAATTGGCACAAGAGCGACAAGTTCCTCAAACATTCCAAATACCGAGCCAAAGAACATAAAGAAGAAAATCATTACACCCATTAGCATATATTTGTTTCCTTCATACTTTCGAACAAGGCCGTTCATTATATACTTTAATATTCCACTTTTGTCTAATATGGCAAAAGTTCCACCAATTATCATTATAAAAGCAACAATTGAAATAATTGTCACATTGTCAGGTCCCCAAAGGACTTCAATAGGCGCTGTTAGCCATCTCCAAATAGGGTATACAATTCCATCAGTAAAAGTAAAAGAGTCCGGTATTATGACTTCCCTGCCACCTTCTATAATTCTTTCATAACTGCCTGCCGGAATGACTCTAGTCAAAATTCCAGCGACTATCATCAAGGCCCCAATAATTCCTACCGATGATAAAAACGCTTTGGCACTGATCTGAATGCCTGCTTTTTCTTCCTTCATATTTTTTGCCTCCTACCTTAAAATTAAATCAAGCCATTACACTTAAAACTACACTCTGTATCCATTTTGCAAGTAATCCAATATTACCTCCCTACCAAAATCCGTTGCCCCAATAGGTATCTTTTCATCTGCATCGTGAACCATGGACAAGAAATCATAGTCCTCTGGCATATTCATTGGAGTAAAACCAAAAGTTTGTATCCCAAGAGTTGATAAGAATCTGCCGTCTGTTACACCACTTAAAACTAGTGGTATCGGTGAACCTTCACTGTCTCTTTTTCCTATAGCCTTTGCCAATTCTTCCATTTGGGACATATCAAGCTTTGTGCTTCCTTGATTGTATTCCACAACTTCAATTTCGTAACCATCGCCAATAATAGATTTTACATCTTTGATTGCATCGTCCATAGTGCAACCTGGCACCAATCTAAGGTCACAATCAAAAGAAACACTTGAAGGAATAACGTTTATAGCACTTCCCCCATTTATAAGCGTTACATTAATATTGTTGTGCAAAAGCGGGTCAAACACATTCCCTGCTTTGCCAATAGCCTTTAATATTTTGTTAGTCAATTTAGGATTTAAAAGTTTCTTCAAAACAATTTTCTGCGCACCACCTAAAACATCACCAAATCCATTGACCATATATTCCACAGCAGGAGTGATTCTTACTGGAAGTTTTTCTGTCGAAAGCTTTACAATCGCCCTAGCTGCCTTTTCCATTGCAGTATCCGTATGAGCAAATGATCCATGACCACCATGGCCAAGGGCAGTTACTCTAATATGGGAAAATTGTTTTTCTGCAATCATAATTGGATAGAACTTTTTCCCTGACATATTTACAGAGAAACCGCCTATTTCACCGAAGGCATATTTTATTCCCTCAAATATTTCCTTGTGCTTTTCAACAAGAAACTCCATTCCAAAGTCACCTGTTCCCTCTTCATCGCTGACAAACAAAAACCTTACCTCAAAAGGCAATTCTATGTTCTTTTCCTTTAACTCCAAGGCAAGGGATATAAACATAGCGTCTTCACCCTTCATATCGATTGCGCCTCTGCCCCAAATATACCCATCTTTGACTTCTGCTGCAAAAGGATCAACACTCCAATTTTGCCCTTCAACAGATACCACGTCCACATGTCCAAAGAACAATACTGGTGGGTATTTTTCTGTAACGCCTTCACCTACTGGAATTTTCGCCAGCAAACTAGGTCTGTTCTCGTCAAGAAAAAATGTGCTATTCTCTATACCCGCTTGGTCAAATAATGATTTTATATAATCAATGCAAGGTTTCTCAGGATTTACCCCATTGACAGTGTTAAACTTTATGAGAGTTCTCAGCAACTCATCTGATTTTGATAGTTCCATAATATTACCTCCATATTTTTTCATTTAAGATATTCTACCACTTTTTGTGGCAAAAGGAATACAAAAAATGAAAAAAGCACTGGTTTTCTACTGCCAGTGCTGATTCTTACCATGTATTATCTTTTTTCGTTGATATATTCTACCGCCGCAAGTGCTGATATTGCACCGTCCGATGCCGCCGTAGCTAGTTGCCTTACTGTCTTTGTTCTACAATCCCCTGCTGTAAAAATACCAGGCGTTTTGGTTTTGCAAATTTCCGAAGCAGCAATGTAGCCTTTTTCATCAAGATCTACAAGTTGATTGAATTCCTTGTTTTCAGGCATTTGCCCAATAGCAACAAATATACCTTTTACGTCGATATTATCAGTTTCATCTGTTTTAAGATTTTTAACTTGTATACCTTCAACAGCCAAGTCCCCTTTGAGTTTGTCAACTACACTGTCCAAAACAAATTCGACATTTGGTCTGGCCGACAGTTGTTTTTGTAAGGCTTCTTCACCTCTAAAAGCGTCCCTTCTGTGAATTACATACACTTTGTTACAGTACTCTGAAAGAAACAGCGCATCCTCAAGTGCAGTGTTTCCACCACCTACTACTGCAACGTCTTTTCCCCTAAAAAACGCTCCATCGCAAGTGGCACAGTATGAAATCCCTGAACCGATTAGTTTTTCTTCGCCTTCAACGCCAAGCGGTCTGTTCTTTGCCCCTGTTGCCAATATTACTGCTGTACATTCATATTGACCACTTTCAGTAACTACGATTTTTTTATCCCCCGACTCTTCTATCCCCATGACTTTTTCATATTTTATCTCAGCGCCTAATTCTGTGGCTTGCTCAAACAAATTGGTTGCAAACTCAAAGCCTGATGTTTTCTTTATTCCTGGATAATTCTCTATATCCATAGTCTTTATTATCTGCCCTCCGTAAGAGATGGCTTCAAGTAACAAAACCGTCTTGCCTGCTCTAACACCATAAATTGCTGCCGATAGCCCTGCTGGTCCTGCTCCTACAATTATAATATCATACATGTTAATTTCTCCTTTGATGTCCTTATACCCCATTTTTTACTAATTAAAATACAATTCTACGTCACCTAAGGAATTTTCTATGAAAAAACTATTATTTGCATGATTTTTTACGGAAATATCTCCACATTCAATGTCATCTACTGCAACATCGCCCAAAGCAGCTGAAGCTTCATAGTTGTATGAATTCTTCTTACCATTCACATATATTTCAATATCTCCCTTTTCATTAGAAATATTTGCTTTCCCACGAAATACTCCTTGTAAATAAATATCCCCATAATTTACTTCAAGTGTCAAATCCTTTGCCTGAATATCAGTTCCTTCAACATCACCAAGATCTGTTCGTATGTTACCACTGCTGAATCTAAGGTCACAAATATTGGTAGAACCCATACTAACATCAATTGTTACTTTGTCAAAAGTTTTGTTTTTAGGATAATATACAAGAATTCTAGGGCTACTATCATTTGCGAAAAAGCCAATATGCCCCATATCATCTTCCTCATTGTGTCTATCGTTTTCCTCAAAAAACAATGTATTGTTCTTCACCTCAACTCGTGGTGCACCTGCTCCCTTATAAGAAGTATATACAACTTTGTAATCATTATCATCACTTTCTACAAACTCTACATCGCAATACTCTGTGCTAATATCCAAAGAGTCAAATTTGTCTGTATGAAATGTTTTGGTTTGACTAAGTTGATTCTCAGTTATAAATTTCCCCTGGTTCCAAACTATACCTTCTTTAAAAGCTACTGTTCCCCCAAATGCTAGGCCTATGCCAGTAATGACCAACCCCATTCCAAATATAATTGCGCATACAATGCAAAATGTTTTTACTCCCTTACTCATCAATCTCACCTCTATCTTCTTTTAACAGTTTTCTATATGTGTTGCGTTGTTTTCTTTCTCCTATTTTTCTTGCAATAAATCTTATAATAAGTTGTGTCAGTTTAATCAATCCCAAACCTGCAATTCCCATAACTGCTATGCTCATCAAACCTATGCCTATTGTCAATATTCCTGACGAGGTACTGACTGCAAATATTCCAACTCCAAATATTAATAAAATTATCCCACTTATGAAACATGCTGCAATTGTTAATGCCAATGCCAGCAACACTGCAAAGATGGTTAGTAATACTGCTACCAAAACTGCAATCAAAGCAATAGCAAGTGGTATAGCTATAGGTGCTGCACAAATTCCTCCAAATATCCCAAGTATTATCCACCAAACTTTTGATGCGGTTCCTGGTTGTTTCTTTTGCTTTTTGCTTTTTCCATTAAACTCGTCATCAGCGAACTGCCTAGTAGCATAATCTGCTTTTATCTGTGTGGCTATTCTAGCTGGACTTCCCAATTCTTCAATTACGGCCTGCTCATTTTCTTCCCCTGCTTCATCAAAATATTCAATATAATACTCTAGTGCTTCGTCTATTTCGTTCTGAGGCAATTTATACAAGCCCAACTCTATTTTTCTTAAAAATTCCACTCTAGTCATTTATCTCACCTCCGCACAAAAGACTGTCAATTTGAGTTTTGTACTCAATCCATTCTTCTTTATATTCTTCATTCTTTATTTTACCCTTTTCTGTTATTGCATAGTATCTTCTATTACGCCCCTGATATGGACTATCATAATTGGTCAAATATCCATCCTTTTGAAGTCTTCTAAGTACTGGATACAACGTTGATTCAGAAATACTAACCGCTTCCTTCATTGTTTGTGTCAATACATATCCATAAGTATCACCTTTTGCAAGAATTGACATTACACATGCATCCAA
This sequence comes from Anaerovoracaceae bacterium, assembly GCA_036660615.1. Classification (GTDB taxonomy): domain Bacteria; phylum Bacillota; class Clostridia; order Peptostreptococcales; family Anaerovoracaceae; genus JAVXAG01. The sequence goes on along the minus strand of JAVXAG010000093.1, from coordinate 492 downwards.
AAGCGTCGCACCTAATTGAAATCCCATTTTCTCTCCTCTTTTCTGTTCATCACTTTTGTTGTTTTTTATTAATATTATTAATATATCAATACTATACGTCATATAATATTGTTTGTCAACAAAATATTTTGTTTTTTGTAAAGTTTTATGGCTCACATATGATAATGTCCTAGTATACTGAAACCTCAGACTGAGAAAAGAGGTGGATGTTATCAGAAAGGTTATTTTAACTCGGTGCGAAAACTGATAATGAGAATCATTATCACTTATCGCTGTAATTAAGCCCCGAAAAAAATAAATATTGGATTTGCTCACAGAATCACAAAAAATAGTGGCTCAGTGAGCAGATTCTCCAATAAAAATTGGTTTTTGGCGGTCAATCGGCAAATCTCAAGTCACCCCTGTTGCAAATGCAACAGTTAGCAAACATATATTGTAAATTTTTGTAGCAAAGTGACTTACTAGTCATTTCCTTACAGCCTCCCAGATGAG
>JAVXAG010000092.1:3482-7752 GCA_036660615.1 Anaerovoracaceae bacterium | reverse complement strand
CCTGGAAAATTTAGCGGGTTTTTTGGGCTTTGATAGTCATTTGTTGCAATCATTCCCATATTTTTCTCTGAAATCAATGTCCAACTATACTCGAACTATTTTTCTGTAGTTTTGGTGCATTTTTTTAGACACAAGAAAAGTATCACAATGGCAATTGTCATAATGATATGGGTAATTCCTGACATGCCTGAAATAGCTGCATTTAACCCAGATGACAATGGTGTTTCCAAGACCTGAACAATTCCTCTAACAAAGAACATTCCCACCATTAATGGCAATCCAATGTTGTACATTGTGAAAAACAGTTTGAACTTCTTTTGCTCAAGTAAGTCGGTATTTATTGCAAATAAGGCAAGAATTAGAAATACTACTACGCCTAATACAAAAAGATGTAAATGGGTAAATGCCAATGTTGTACGCCCTGAAAATACCATAAACTTTGTGAATTCTCTATAAAATACTCCGCAAACAATTGCTGCAATAAAATAGATAAATGATGTGTTAATTAACTTTTTCATATCTTTTTCAATCCTCTCATTTCTTTAAATCCAATTAAAACGGTCCAAACATATGCGCATGTCTTTGGCACCATTAGTGCTCCAATTGCTGGGATAGTATCCGCAAACAGTACTACTGGAATATAGAATGCAAAACTTAATACAATGGTCAGCCACATATGCCTAAATGGTCTATCTGCTGAGTTTCTTGTACTTTGATAGAATAATACTATCACCATCACTCCCATAATAGCAAATGGAATGTTTCTATAAATCCCCCACGCAAGTGGTGCCTCTGCACTAGTCCATTGATTTTGTGGCATTAAGCAAAGGACAATTCTTATGATTGCCATAGCATACATGGTAATTGTAAGTGCTTTTTTCCCCTTTACTTTGTATCTCAAGCGCCATACATAATACAACAAAATATAAAAAATAGTCATTGTTATAGATGTTATGAATTTTCCTGTGCCAAGAGCTACAGTAAAACTGTCAAGCCCTGTTGTACATAGAGCCAATGCTCTTGGAACTAGATGGAATGCGTCTCCCAACCCCAGTGTTATTGCCATAATTCCAAATAGCTTGTATTGGGAATTGCCTTTATTATTTTTTATCATTATACATCCAACAGTTACAACTGTTATTAGATATACAATGTCAAATGAAGTTTCCATTATTGCTTGCATAAAAAATCCTTTCTTAAATGCCTAAGATGAACTTTGTTCATTTTAAGTTCTACTAAAACCCGCCAAATTGACGGGCTAAATTGTTTTAATATATTGTTCTTTTGGTGATCTCAATTAATACTAAACAGGAATCCTTTTGTTTCATAAGCAAAGACAATAAGCTTGAAAATACAAATTCCACAAAATCTTCTTCAGTAAATGCATCGGTAAATGCATCGGGTTTCACTCTGCTGTCATTATGCAATGCATACAATAATCCAGCTTTTATATGGTCAAAGTACTCGTCCATAACTTGCCTGGCAGGTCCTCTTTCTCCTCTAGCAAAACTCATTGAATGTGCAACAAAAAAATTAGGATACTCCGATGCTCCCTTTTTTACACTGTCAAAAATCCAAGTGACATACTCTTCAAAGGAATTTGCCTTTTGACATAGGTTATCGCTGTGAAAAATACCTCTCCATATATCTTGAATGGTAGCTGCAATCAAATCTGTTTTGGAAGGAAAATAGTTATATATTGACCCAACAGACACACCACATTTCTCTGCCACTGTACGCATATTCAAATTATTCAAGCCCTGCTTTTCTGCAAGTTCTCTACAAGCTTTTATGATAGCTTCTCTTGATGTTACAATTGTATTAATTTTCCTCGCCTCCCTTTATGAACATTGTTCATTATACTTTTAAAACAGCCTTTTGTCAAGATTTAATCGTTATTCCCCATATTTAGTGATATTTAGCTATTATTCCTAGTATTCGTTGGACTTTCCAAAATGTATGTACTATAATGGTGGCATATCGTGACAGGTAAACGCCTTTTGGAGGATTGGTAATGCGAAATAAATCAAGTAGATTAAAAAAAATTTTATTTAACAGCGGTGCAGTAATAGCTACTATATGTGTTATTATTGCTATTTCTATTGGTTTTTTTCAATATGTCCAATATATCGAACAATCTCGTGTTGATCAAACTGTACAAGAAAGTGCAAATTTATCTGTTGCTATTATTAATGAACGAATCAATAGCAATATGACTTATATAGAAGATGTCGGCAATTATTTAGGCAGAGACGACTCCTCAATAACGTCGAAATCAACTTTGACTTTTTTACAAGGTAGTGAGAATACGAAAAAGCTATTTAAAACTATTACAACTGCTACTGCAAATGGTGATTTATATAACCCAAATGGCGAGATAATCGGAAATATTTCTGATCGTCCTTATTTTCAAGAAGCTATGAAAGGGAAAACATCTATAAGTAATATGGAAAAATCACTTGATGATAATAAAAACATTATTACTATTGCCGCACCTATTAAAAAACATGGTGAAATTGTTGGTATTGTTAACGGCCGTTTTTTAATGACTGAATTAGAAAAATGTTTATCTGTAGATTCCTTTAACGGAAGTGGTTACAGCTATATTGCCAACACTGACGGTAGTATCTTTGTTATGGCAAATCACCCTGATGCTGATCCAAAGTTCACAAGCATTTATGATGGTTTTAAACCAAATCCATCTGTTTCGGATAAAGTTCTGAACAAAATGCTGAGTAATATGCAATCCGGTTCTACTGGGCGCGTGTCCTATGTATGGAATAATACAAAAAGAACTTTAAACTACACTCCTGTTGGAGTCAATGGATGGTATCTTCTTTCTGTCTTGCCAAATGATATTGTTTCTTCCAGAACTCTTGAATTTGCTTTACAGACTTTTATACTTTCCGCTATTGTTCTATTTGTTTTGATGGTACTTATAAGTAATATTCAGCATCAACGTCGCAATTCGCAACGTGCTTTTGAGGTTGCACACAAGGAAATACTCACAATATACAACACTATTCCCGGTGGTGTATTTAAGTGTCTAATTGATGATAACTTTACAGTTACTGAAGCCAACGACGGGTTTTATAATTTTATAGGATATAGTCGAGAAACTTTTGAAGATAAATATGATAACCAGTTGCTACAAGTTTTATCACCTAATGACATATGCAAGTTCAAATCATCTTTGGATTCTCATTTAAGCTCTAATGATGTTATAAGTAACGACTTGCGTCTGATTGACTGCAACAATAATGAAAAATGGATGCAGTTTAATGCAACTGCAGTTTCTATGCCTGATGATGATGATATCTTGTACTGCTGTTTTACAGATATTTCACCGCTAAAACAGGTCGAAGAAAAGTTATTCTTATCTCAACAAAGATATGAACTCATTATGGATGAAACCCAAAGTGTTATTTTTGAATGGGACCCTAGTAGTGGAGAAATCATTCACTCCAAAACGTATACCGAAAAATTTGGTGGCTCTCATATTATGGAGAATTTTCCACAGTGTGTTATTGATACTAAGATATTACACCCTGATGATGAACCCGTTTTCTTGGGTATTTACCAACGGCTTGTAGATGGTGATAAATCCTCTGCTGGCGAAATACGTATTGTACAGTCTAATGGGTATTACCTATGGTGTCGCATTTCCACTGCTGCCATACGTGATGAAGATAACATTTTGCGCCGAGTTATCGGCGTCATCGAAGACATAGATTCCTCTAAACGAGAACTTCAGAAGGCTAAAAAACTTGCTGAGCGTGATCTATTAACCAAACTTTATAATAAAATCAATACCCAAAAAATAGTTGAGGAGCACTTGAATAATTCTTGTGGCACCGCCGCTTTATTAGTTCTTGATATTGATAATTTTAAAAATATAAATGATTCTCTTGGCCATGACAGTGGCGATAAAGCTCTTATTGAATTTGCACAATCCTTGTCCAGAATATTTCCTTCAGAAATCGTTGGACGTATCGGTGGCGATGAATTTCTTGTATACTGTCAAAAATATACGAATAAAGAGGACTTAGTGAATAAGCTGCTCGACGTTAGTAAGGTCTTTGCTCTTCCTTCTATGGAAAAGTATCAAAAGTGTTCTGTCTCCTGCAGTATTGGTGTTGCCATTCATCCTGATGATGGTGACGACTTTGCCACGCTCTTTAAGAAGGCTGATTCAGCACTGTATTTTTCAAAGCGCAATGGCAAAAACAGATTTACCATATACAGCGAAAATCACATTGATCACATTGAT
>JAVXAG010000092.1:0-3382 GCA_036660615.1 Anaerovoracaceae bacterium | reverse complement strand
ATCACATTGATCACATTGATTAAATTATCGTTCTATGCTTTTATTGCCCATCTCATCTTGGTGGATTTTGCACGACTATTTAGATTGCATTCTTCCGCGGAAGGCCTTATGACTTCCGAGGCTATTTTTTGGTATGCGCCAGACGCATACTGACTTTTGAATGCTTTTTTAACTAGGCGATCTTCGCCGGAATGAAAAGTAAGTATGGCAACACGTCCATTTTTTTCAAGAATATTAGGCAGTTTCTCTAAGAAATCATATAGGACTTCAAACTCCCTATTTACGTCTATTCGCAAGGCTTGGAAGGTCCTTTGACATGACTTTTTTGTTGCCTCTTTTCGAGTATCAGCTGGTAGAAATGCAAGCGCTTCTTCAATGATTTTTCTCAGTTGTGTCGTAGTGGAAATCACCATTCCACCCCTAATTTTATCCACAATTGCTTTAGCAATAACGTCCGAATATGGCTCGTCACTATTCTCTACAAGCATACCGGCCAAAGAATCTTCCGAAATATTTCTTAATCTTTCTGCTGCTGATTTCCCTTTCTTAGGGTTTAGTCGCAAATCTAATGGGCCTTCTTTTTTATAAGAGAAACCTCTTTCCGGATTGTCTATCTGCATAGAAGATACACCTAAGTCAGCTAACACAAAATCAAATTTGCCAGTTTCCCATACTAATTGGTCGATGCAGGCAAAGTTCAATTGTTTAATAGTTAAGATATCTTCTCCAAAACCTAGTTTTTCAAGACGTTCTTTAGTTTTTACTATTTCTATGGGATCGATGTCTAGAGCCACTAAATGACCTTTACCCTCCAAACATTTAAGCATTTCTCTTGTGTGTCCACCATATCCTAGAGTCGCATCAAGCCCCTTTTGTCCTGGTTTGATTTGCAAAAACTCCAATATTTCGTTGACGCAAATAGGAATATGCATCCCCGCAGGCGTACTTCCTTTTTTGATTACCCTTTCAACAGTATCCGCATATTTCTCTGGCTCAAGTTCCTTGTATTTTTCCTTATAAGTCTTGGGATGAGTCCCTTGGTACCTTACACGCCTTTTATGCGGTTTCTCTTGCCCTTGTTCTGCATCTTGTCCCTGCAATTTTGTCTCTAGCTCTTCCGTCATATGTCCTCCTTGTATAATAAAATGCATTTTATATGCACTTTTCTATTTCTTATGATATCTCAAATGGCAAATATCATCGCCACGAGCTATTGTCTTTGGCAAATCAAGTTCGCAGCCGTAAGACTCTCCAATACCTCGATCTCCGCACATAGCAATGTCGCAAAGTTCAGAGATTTCTTCATCAGTGCAACCTGCTTTTTGCCATGCCTTTACCAATGGGCAATAATGAAAATGTAGCTCCAGTAGGTCATCTGTGCTATTAATTACTTTCATCTCAAATATCCATTGTGCCGGTTTTGTAAAAAGCGTTTTTCTAAGCCCTTTTAGACTGTCTGTTCCACCTTGTTTTACAAGACTCTTGCCCTGTCCAATTCCACAACGTTTAATAGCCGCTGAGCCAAAATCTTTTGGATCAAGACCACGTTTTTTTCCTTCATCGCATAACAGATAAAGCCATGCTGCACGTTGTTCCAGCTGTCCTCGAACTGCGGTAACCAATGGGAATTTATTGTTTGCTTCGTTTTTTATAATACTCATAACTGTTTTCTCCGTTTTGTTTTTAGTTTATCATAAAGAGAAAGACTTGTCGAGAGGTCATGAATGTCCCTAAGCTTGTGTCCTTGAAAAACAGCAAGTTGCACTTTTTATTCAATTATATCATCATCCATATTTAATTCTTTGTCTATGGCTTGTTGCTTTTTATTATTAATGCTAATCATAGTTAAGCGAATTGCAAACATGAAAACCACAAATACTATGAAATTTAATACCATCATGCTAATTTTATGTTCGCCACTTAAAAATGCTAAAGTAATTGCACATGCAGCCCCCGATACAATTGAACTTATGAATATTTTTCCCTTGCCCGCCCCAGAAGGGTTCCAAATATCAATGCCCTTTCTATAGTTAGCAATGGCATTGTAAATTGCACACCCAAATAAGAGAAAAAACTCAACTGCAAATTGTGAAAAAGGTGCTCTCATAAAAAACTGTTGCACAATAATAGTGATTGTCAATATATATATAATCCACTCATACCCCTTGCTCTGTACTTCCCTTTTCTCCGATAATATTCGTTCATCTTGAATCTTATTCTCTTCCATTATATTTCCTCCCAAAATAAATCATTTAACGTTTTATGAAGTGCTTTACATATTGCAACACATAAATTAAGCGTAGGGTTATAATTCCCTGCTTCAATTAAACCAATCGTCTGTCTTGTAACACCCACTGCCTTAGCTAAATCCTCTTGCTTCATATCACATTCTATTCGCGCTATTTTCATCTTTTTGTTTTTCATAACCGTTCTCCTATATTGCATATTGTAATCTATTCATTCCTTAATGTCAAGTATATATTGCATTTATTGCTCAAAAATATAGCAGACTTGCTAAACACTTCTGCCAAATGATAATAAAGTAATAATGATTTTTGTATAAAGTAGCTCCAGTCTTATGGATTTAACAATCCATTTCAATGTGAAAATTTCGTCATTAAAATGCAAGAGAGCCAGATTTCTCTGACTCTCTTAAGTATGCATCCTCAAACGCATACCCCAATTATTAGTTATACTATACAATAATCCACAGAAAAATGCAAGTCTTAGAGATAATTTTTCAAGCAACTCATTCTTGCGGATAAATCTAAGTGAATTACTATTGCTGCGACACTAGGGTTTACAGACTTTATGTAGTCTTTCGTTATTTTTTCAAAATCTCTGACAAATGCATTCAACTCTGTTTTGGGAACATGAAGCAATTTCAGGTAGTAGCACATAAGGATTACATAGTCGCCAACTGTTTTAAAATTGACATACGGTAACCCCATTTCAAGCATTAAGCATTGTTTCATTGCATTTGTTGGATCAATATTACGGAACCTAGTGTCAAATACTACAGAATTGTGGGCAATAGCATTTCTCAAATCTTTAAGCGTATATATATATTTATATATCAGTTGTCTATTTGTATCGCAAGAAATATTAACAGCAAGTCTCTTTGAAATATCGTCACGTACATCATATATAAGGCAAGATAACAAGTAACCTAAATCTCCCATTGTCATTATTTCAAACAATGCCCATATAGGAACTCCTGAATACCCCTCATGATTGTAATAGTGGGTGATTTTAGGATTATCTTTTCTATATGCATAAGCAAGATTTGATTGAATAGAATTTTGTAAATTCAACTTATTTTGCTGAAGTTTTTTCTTCTGCTCCGTTGTAAAAAAAGTTGGTGCATTATTGTACCCACTTA
>JAVXAG010000091.1:0-7780 GCA_036660615.1 Anaerovoracaceae bacterium | reverse complement strand
ATCCGCCCTGCCATTGCCAACTAAAAAATCGAGGCTTGCAAAAGCCTCGACAACAAACATTAGTTTAAGTTCTATTCTTTTTCGTCAGTATCCAACTTTAGAATGGATACCTCGTAAGCAGTCTTTGCAATAAGATTGCCATCTTCATCTTTCTTTTTGTACTCTCTGCTTTGTAGCCTACCGGTAATTGAAATTCGGTCGCCTACTTCCAGAGTATCAGAATATAAAGCATTGCGGCCCCATGCTATACAGGGGATATAATCAGATTTGTTGTACATTCGATTGACCGCCAACATTATGTCACAAATTTTCCGTCCAAGAGGAGAAGTCCTTTTAAGCGGTTTTTTACATAAAAACCCTTCAAGATATATTTCATTTTCCTCAACACTATCAGCAGTAAATTCCTCAAGCTCCCTTGCAAATATTACAATATTAAGCTTGTTTCTTCCCTCGATGTTTTCATTGTATGTACGAACTTGGCCAGATACCTTAATGTACTGTCCAATGGAAGGAGAATTGTCATTGATGAGCCTATCAGAAATCATAATAATTATCTCATCTTCGTATCCACTTTTTCTCTCCACACCAACTGTAAATGTATAAAATACCTCACCATATGTTTTATGGCTAAATTGTAATGGCTTGGAAACAATACCCGCAATATTTGCCCTATTGCTTTCCAAAACGTTGTCAGGCGTACTATTCATAAATTCCCTCCTATAGAAACAGCATTAATACATTGTATTAATATTTTACGAATAGTATGCTAACAAAATTGGTTATTATATGAAAACTTTTCTATCTATTTCCTTATGCTAATAGCCCTCGAAATGTATTTATTCAGAACTGCAACGATTACAAATCCAAAAGCAATTGCAAGGGCAATGACTATGGCAGTAGTTCCACTTTGAACAAACAAATCTTTATCCTCGCTGACCAAACCAAACATTGTATAATACAAACTTCCTCCTGGAATAAGGGGTACAGCCGCTGCCGTCAAGAATATAGTCGTAGGAGCTTTGTTTAAACGAGCCATAATTTCTGCAAATATAGCCACAAAGACAGCTGCAATCAAATTGCTAACAAAATAACTTTCAAGATAACTATATGCAATAAGATAAACTCCCCAAGTAACTGCTCCACCAACTGCAGCAAGAAAAACTTGCCTGCCCTTCATCTTGAAAAAAAGTGCAAATCCTAGTGAACCGAGAAATGCTGCTATTAATTGACTAATCATAGTACACCTCCTAGCGCAATAATTGCTAGCGCAAAGCCACACGCTATGGCTGCTGCAATTAGTAGGGAATTCACAACGCGAAGCAATCCAGAAACAATGTCGCCGATCAGCATATCCCTTATTCCATTAGTCATTGCAATACCTGGAATAAGAAGCATGATTCCGCCAATCATAATCTTGTCAATATTAATGCCAATTCCGATTCTAACCAAAATAATTGCAGCAATTCCTGCAACCAAAGAAGTTACAAAAAAGTATACAATTTCATTTTTCTCTCTTTTTTTAAGAGCATGCTCCATAAACATAATCAAAATTCCCATAATAGATGCACTTAGACCGTCAAAAGTGTTTCCTCCAAAGAAAACAGTAAAGCCTCCGGCAATTAGCGCTGCACCTATAAATTCAACAACAGGATTATGCATTTTTCTGTTCATAACTTGGTCAAACTTTTCCATTAGAGGTACAACATTAGGAGTATTCTGGCACACATATCTGGATAAATCGTTGAGATAATCTAGCCTATCAAAGTTAGTTGAATATCTAACAATCCTTCTTATCTGCGTTATTATTTCACCATCAGGTGCTTCTAACGTAACTTGAATGTTGGAAGTAATAATAAATACATTTATTCTCGTACCTCCGTAACTGGTACACATTCTCATAATACTGTCTTCCACACGATTTACTTCTGCACCACAAACAAGCATTTCTTCACCAATATCCAAAATGCCTTGTAGTAACTTTTTATAATCAAATTCCTTATTTTCATTCATCGCTCAAGTTTCCATTTCATTATCTCTGGGTGACAGCTAACCTTGTATTGTGGACATTGCTTGCACTCAAAGAAATTAGGTGCCTGAGATTCTTCAACTTGAACAAACCCGTTTTTTCGAAAAAAACCAGGTGCTCTAGCAACTAAATAAATCTCATTACCTCCGAGAGTTTCGACCTCTTTCTTGACTCTATTCAAAAGAATTTTGCCTACAGCTAACTTTCTGTAAGCCGCCTCTATTGCAATTCCATCGATAATATACTTGCCCTCTCGTTTAGCTAAAACTGCTCCGCCCATTAAATGCTCGTCTTTACCATGAGTCATTTTCCAACACTTAATAATATCAGTATCAACCTCTTCATCACCATCAAATTCAAGGCCGTTTTCCACAAAGAATTTTACCAAAAGATCATATTCATCTGTCTGTTTTAAAACAACATTCATAATATTATTCTCCCAAATTATCAAACTCAGTAAACAGTTTCAATCTATCATGCAGAACCGTAAACTGTAACGGGAATTTTTCGCCCTTTTCTCCATCAATATCCGTTGGCAATGGTTTCTCGGATTCAATAAGTATTTCAGATGCCTGAAAATGCAACACATTCCTGCTGTCAGGATGATTTCCCTGCAACACTTTAAAAAATAGAGGTGGTATATCAAGTATAGGCATATTCCTAAATAAAATTACATCTAATAATCCATCATTTATTTCAGAAGACGGAGAAATATTTTTAAAGCCTCCTGCTGACCTACCGTTCATAACAACCATAAAGAACATTTCTTCGTTATAAACACTGTCAGGAGTAGTCAGTTTTATTTTTACTGGCTTCAAATTTGTAAATTCAGAGATTCCCTTTAAATAATAGGCTACAACTCCCAATGTGTTTTTTAGAGTAGGATCAGTCTTCTGACTGACATCAACTACAGAGCCTATGGCAGCAACATTAATAAAATATCTGTCATTAATTTTGCCAACATCGGCATAAGTAAAGTTTTGTCCAAGGGCAATGTCAACCATTGAATTTATGTCATTTGGTAATTCAAAATAGTAAGCAAAGTCATTTGCAGTTCCCGCAGGAAAAATAGCAAGTGGTAAATCAATACCGTTCTTCAGCATTGCATTTACACAAACATTTATAGTACCATCACCACCAGCAGCAATTACCTGTCTAAACTCATCCTTATAAGTTTCTTTATTCAAGGACTCAAAATAGTCAAAGATTGCGTGACCATGAGCCGCTCTAACAGGAATTACAAGTAAATCCCTCAGTTGAAACCTTTCTATAATATAGTCCAAGTTGTTTTTAAACATTCCATTACCCGATGCTGGATTGTAAAATAAAATTACTTTTCTTTTGTTATAATCATTCATTTTTTAATAACCCCCTAATTTCTCCAATCAAATATAGTGAACCTGCAAACAAAATAAGATCGTAGTTTTCTTCATTTTCCAATGAGAAAGTCACTGCTTCTCTAGGTGTTTTGCAAATTGTGCATTTCGCCTTTTTCCCCTTAATCATATCCGCTAATGCAACAGCTTCCATTTTTCTGGGATTGTTTGGTTCCGTAGCAACAAAGTCTTTTGTTATAGATATAAATGTATCTATAACCGTTTCAACATCCTTGTCTGCCAAAATTCCTACAATCATTAGAATCTTTTTATCTGTGAATTGTTTTGTTACTGCATTTTTTAATGCAAGCGCTCCATCTGGATTATGCGCTCCATCTATTATAACATATGGTGACTCCTTCATAACCTCAAATCTTCCAATTTGTTTAGCTTTTTTCATTCCTTTGAAAATTGCTTCCCTTGACAAAGAAATCTTATTCTCCTGTTCTATCAAAGTTATTGCATATAAAGCAGTCAATGCGTTCTTTACTTGATGCTCTCCTACCATTGAAATTTCAACATTTTCGTATTTGACTCCTAGAATCTCAGTTGAAAAAACGTATCCGGATAAAGTTTCCTTGCTTATTGTATATGGTAATTGAGTTGCATCATAAAAAGGTGCTTCCATCTCCTTAGCTTTTGCCACAATGACATCTTTTGCCTCTGTGGACTCTGCGCTTGATATAACTGGGCAATGATTCTTTATTATGCCAGCCTTCTCCCCTGCTATCAAAGCCAAAGTATTTCCAAGCCTGTCTGTGTGATCAAATGAAATAGACGCAATAACTGTAACCAGTGGATTTTCAACTACATTAGTCGAATCCCCTCTGCCACCAAGGCCTACTTCCAAAACCACATAGTCACTTTTCATTTCTTCAAAGTATAAGAAAGCTATGGCGGTGACAACTTCAAACTCTGTTGGAGAGTCCATTCCATCTGCCACCATCTCATCTACTTTCAACAATACTTTCTTCGTATATTCTTCCAAATCGTAATCCGAAATATATTCCCCATCAAATTCAATACGTTCATTGAACACTTCCAAAAAAGGTGAAGTGTACAGGCCAACTTTGTAACCGTCAGCCTGCAAAACTTCATATATATATTTGCAAATCGATCCCTTCCCATTAGTTCCTGCCACATGAACTATTTTTAGATTCTTCTCTGGGTTTCCGAGTTTTTCTAACAAAACATTCATTCGCTCAAGTCCCAGCACGCTTCCAAATCTTTCCAATTCATGTATTTTTTCTATAGCTGCATTTATTCCCATATTTTCCCCTTTTACTACGATTATTTATTTAACTTCTTGCTAACACCTTCTAGTCTGTCTATTACTTTTATTAGCATATCTTGGTATTTATCTTGCTTTTCTTTTTCTTCATTTATTACCGCTTCTGGAGCTTTTGAAACAAATCCTGGGTTTGAAAGTTTGCCTTTTACTCTTGCAACTTCACCCTCAAGTCTTTTCTTTTCTTTAGTCAATCTATCAAACTCTGCACCAAAATCCACCAAATCATCTAATGGAACAAATATTTCAACACCATTTATTACAGCTGACATAACATCTTCTGGTACTTCTTTTTTATCTGTTACAAAAGTTATATCTGTAATGTTAGCAAGATTTTTTATATATCTTTCTCCTGCTTTTATGCTTTCAAGGTTTTCGCCTTTTGCCAATATGACAGCTCTTAGTTTTCTGCTTGGTGCTGCTTCTGCTTCTGCTCTAATATTTCTAATTGCCCTTATAGCTTCCATTGCCATTTCTAGTTTTGCTTCTTCTTTGACAAATTGACGATTTTCACTAAATTCAGGCCATTTTGCCTTGATTAAGAAACAGTCAGGATTATCTTCACGTTCACAATTGGAATGTGGCAAGAAACTCCAAATTTCTTCTGTAATATATGGCATAAATGGGTGTAACATTTCCAATACGTTTTTTAGTACCATAACTAGTACAAATCTTACGACTTTCTTGTCTTCTTCGTCATCTCCCCATAGTCTTTGCTTAACAATTTCGATATACCAGTCACAATACTCGTTCCAAGTAAGTTCATAGACTCTCTGTCCTGCCAGTGCAAGGTCAAATTTATCTAAAGAACTAGTAACATATTTTACTGCATCGTTTACTTTTGAAATAATCCACTTGTCCTCATCTTTAAGGGCAATATTTGAGAAGTTCGTTGTATCTCCGCAAGCCATTCCGCAACAGTCTCCACAACATTTTGCCATTTCTTTAAAGTTACCATCTTCGTCCTGTAAATTCATTATTACAAATCTTGATGCATTCCAAAGCTTATTAGCAAAGTTTCTCGATGATTCCAATTTGTCAATCTGATATCTCATATCGTTACCAGGTGTAATTCCTGTAGTCAACATAAATCTAAGTGCATCTGCACCATATTGGTCGATTACTTCTAGTGGATCAATGCCATTTCCTAGGGACTTACTCATTTTGCGACCTTCTGGATCTCTTACAAGTCCATGGATATATACGTATTTAAAAGGAATTTCTCCCATTGTTTCGCATGCCGAAAATACCATTCTTACTACCCAGAAGAATATGATATCGTATCCAGTTACTAGAACATCAGTAGGATAGAAGTATTTCAAGTCTTCTGTTTCGTCAGGCCAACCCAAGGTTGAGAAAGGCCACAATGCTGATGAGAACCAAGTGTCCAGTACGTCTTCATCTTGTTTTATATTTGTGCTTCCACATTTTGTACATTTTGTAGGTGCTTCCATAGAAACCATTAACTCACCACAGTCTTGACAATAGTATGCTGGTATTCTGTGTCCCCACCAAAGTTGTCTTGATATGCACCAGTCTCTGATTCCTTCTAACCAATGCAAATATGTCTTTTCGAATCTGTCAGGCACATGCTCCAAGTCCCCTGATTTTGCTGCTTCAATTGCAGGTTTTGCCAACTCTTCCATTTTTACAAACCATTGATCGGAAATCATAGGTTCAATTACTGTATGGCATCTATAACATTCGCCTATTGGAATTACTTTTTCTTCTGTCTTTACTAAGAAACCACCCGCTTCAAGGTCAGCAACCCAAGCTTTTCTACACTCATATCTGTCCATGCCTTGGTATTTGCCAGCAAGGCTGTTCATTGTAGCATCTAAGTTTATACATGAAAGTGTTTCCAAATTATTTCTTGCCCCAACCTCAAAGTCATTAGGATCGTGAGCTGGTGTAATCTTTACTGCGCCAGTTCCTTTTTCTGGATCAGGATAACTGTCAGTAATTATTGGAATTTCTTTGCCAACAAGTGGTAAAATCACCTTTTTACCTACCATATCTTTGTATCTTTCATCGTCAGGATGAACTGCGATTGCCACGTCTCCGAACATTGTTTCTGGTCTTGACGTAGCAACTATCATATCTTTGCCACCTTTTTCGGCTGCTGGATATCTAAAATACCAGTACTTGCCATTCTTGTCTTCGTGTTCAACTTCTGCGTCGGACAATGAAGTTCCACATTGAGGACACCAGTTAATAAGTCTGTTCCCTCTATATATTAGACCTTTTTCATATAGTTTTACAAAGAAAGTCTTAACCGCTTTATTGCAGCCCTCGTCCATAGTAAATCTTTCTCTACTCCAGTCACATGAGTCACCTAATTTTCTGCACTGCTTTGTGATTCTGCCACCGTATTCTTTTTTCCATTCCCACGCTCTGTTCAAGAACTCTTCTCTGCCGATATCTTCTTTTTCAAGTCCTTCTTCTTCTCTAATTTTATTTACTACTTTTACTTCAGTTGCTATGCTTGCGTGATCGCTACCTGGTAACCAAAGGGCGCTATACCCTTGCATTCTTTTCCATCTAATCAAAACATCTTGCAATGTCTGGTCAAGTGCATGTCCCATATGAAGTTGCCCCGTAATATTTGGTGGTGGCATTACTATGGTATAAGGTTTTTTATTTTGGTCTACCTCTGCTCTAAATGCACCTTTCTCCTCCCACATCTCATATATTCTGTCTTCAAAATCTTTCGGATTGTAGGTCTTTGCTAAATTCTTTTCCATATATATCTCCTTTTTTATACTTTTTTTATTACTCTTCTCAATAAAAAAATCCCTTGCACTAAAACTGCAAAGGACGAAATTCTCCGTGGTACCACCTTTATTCCATACATCATGGATAAAGATGTATAGCACTCATTATAAGCAAAACTCCAAAGCAACCTTCAATAAACACTATCTAAAAGATTTCTCAGCTACAAATCTTTTTCTCTGTATAGGGTAATTTATTTACTCCTCTTCTTCATCGTTTTTATGAAATTATTTCTATTCATATAGTCTATATTATTTTCGAAAAATGTCAATACAATTATATATATTTTGTTGATTTTGTACGATTCACATATGATAA
>JAVXAG010000090.1:0-7830 GCA_036660615.1 Anaerovoracaceae bacterium | reverse complement strand
GCCGGAGCGTTCGCTATCAGCTTCTGCCTAGCGCTTGCCGGAGCGTTCGCTATCGGCTTCTGCCAAAGCGCTTGCCGGAGCATTGGCTTTAAGCTTCTACTTTTGGCTCTGCTGGGGCTTCAACTTTTGGTTCTGCCTTTGGAGCAGCAGCAACTGGAGCTTTTTTCACTCTCATGTTGATGATTGCGCCTGTAGGGCATTCTTTTGTGCAAAGTCCGCAGTTTTTACATTTTTCTGGATCAATTGTTGCTAAATTGTTTTCAATTGTAATTGCTCCAAATTTGCAAACCTTTTCACATTTTTTGCAGCCGATACAACCATTTTCGCAAGCTTTTCTAGTTTTTGCGCCTGCTGCGATGGATTTACATTGAACGACTACTTTGCTCTTTTCGCTTAGTACTGTGATAACTGAATTTGGACAAGCATTTGCACAAATTCCACAGCCTACACATAAGTCTCTATTTACTACAGCAACGCCATTGCAAACGTGGATTGCGTCATAAGGACAAGCAACTTCACAGTCGCCAAGACCTAGACAGCCATATTTACAAGCGTTCATTCCGCCATATAATTGTTTTGCAGCAGTACAAGTGCTTATGCCTTCATAGTCCATAAGTTTCTTTGAGGCATTGTTAGTTCCGTTGCACATAACAACAGCAACTTTTGCATCAGCACTTTCCACTTCAACACCTAAAACAGCAGCTAATTGTTCAGCAACGGCTGCGCCGCCAACAGGACAAAGTGCTGTACCGATACTGTTATCTTCGGCAAGTGCATTTGCATAGTCATCACAACCGGCAAAACCACAAGCTCCGCAGTTTGCTCCTGGTAATTCAGCACGAAGGTTTGCAACTGTCTCATCAACAGGAACAAAGAAAACCTTAGATGCAATTACCAAAATCCCTGCAGCAACAAGTCCGATTGAAACTACGATTATAACTGGTATTAAAATATTCATCAAGTCTCCCCCTTACTGGAATAATCCACTGAATCCCATAAAGGACAGTGATAACATAGCAGCAGTGATTAATGTAATTGGAACACCTCTAAATGGAACTGGAACACCATCTTCTTTTTCAAGCTTGCCTCTAACACCAGCAAAGATTACCATTGCTAGTAAGAAACCAAGACCTGCGCCAAAAGCGTTGAAGATAGATTGAACATAGTTTAATCCATTGTCAATGTTCATTATTGTTACACCTAGAACTGCACAGTTTGTAGTGATTAGAGGAAGATAAACACCTAATGCTTTGTGAAGCGAAGGCATATATTTCTTTAACATCATTTCTACTAATTGTACCAATGCAGCAATTACTAGGATAAATACGATTGTTTGTAAGTAGCCAATGTCCAAAGCATTTAGTGCTAACATTATTGGCCAAGTTGCAACTGTTGCTAGAACCATTACGAATACTACCGCAACACCCATACCAACAGCTGAGTCTAATTTCT
Organism: Anaerovoracaceae bacterium; assembly: GCA_036660615.1. Taxonomy (GTDB): domain Bacteria; phylum Bacillota; class Clostridia; order Peptostreptococcales; family Anaerovoracaceae; genus JAVXAG01. Next base: position 6,378 of record JAVXAG010000090.1, on the reverse strand, counting down.
TTGAAACTCCAAGGAATGGACAAATACCTAGGAACTGAGATAATACAAAGTTGTTAACAAGTATTACACTCATCATTATAGTTATAATTTCTAACATACTTCTTCAGCTCCTTTCTCGCATTCTTTTTCGTTGCATACTGATGACATTGCGCAACCTTCACATCCAAATCCTTTTTTCTTGATTGCTTTTCCATTGCTGAATTTGTTAACTGCAGCAATTAGAATAGCGAATACGAAGAATCCACCAGGAGCTAACATGAAAATACCCATTGGGTCAATATGACCTGCAAGTACTGCAAATCCGAAGATTGTTCCAGAACCAAGTAATTCTCTGATTACACCCATTGCACCAAGTGCTAAAGTGAAACCAATACCCATTCCGATACCATCTAATGCGGAGTCAAGGACACTGTTTTTACTAGCAAACATTTCTGCTCTACCAAGAATGATACAGTTTACTACAATTAGAGGAATAAATAATCCCAATGATGAGTAAAGTGCTGGCACAAATGCTTCTAATAATAATTGTACAACTGTAACGAATCCAGCAATTACTACTATGTAGCAAGGGATTCTTACTTTGTCTGGAATAATATTCTTTAACATAGCAATAACTATGTTTGAGCAGATTAGTACTGCCATTGCGGAAACACCCATTCCTAAACCATTTAATGCTGACGTTGACGTCGCAAGTGTAGGACAAGTACCTAATAAAAGTACAAGTACTGGATTTTCCTTAATTATGCCTTTTGTTAAGATGCCGAGTTTCTTTCCCATTATTGTGCACCTCCAGCTTCTTTAAACTGTTGCAACGCAGCGTTAACTCCGTAGTGAACAGCGTCTGATGTAATTGATGCTCCAGAAATATGGTTAACAGCAGGATCCTTCTTAGCGGATACGTCTGTCAACTCACTTAAACCTTTGTATTGGCCTAAGTATTCTGGGGTTTGAGCCTTTGTTCCAAGTCCAGGAGTGTCTGCATGGTCTGTAACCTTTACTCCTGTAATAGCTCCAGTTTTGTCAATACCTATCATTTCTGTAAGCAATCCACCAAAACTCTTTGTTTCAACTGTTATAACCATTCCACTGCCATTGTCTGCGACATAGCATTCTTGAACAAATACTTTTTCTTTTTCAAGGACAGTAAGGTTACCAGTATATTTTGTAAATGTATCTGCATCAGCCAAAAGCTCAGCTCTTGCTTCGTCTGCAGTCTTTGCTTTGTTTGTATCTATGATTGGTTTTGCTACACTATAAGTTGCTGCAAGAGCAAGAGTTATAATAAGGCAAATACTTACCAACACAACGATAGGTGCAACATATTCTTTAAATACTATATTATTTTTCATTTTTCTTTGCACCTCCATATAATCTCTTTGTACAGAAGTTGTCGATATGAGGTGTCAAAATGTTCATTAACATAATTGAGAACGATACTCCTTCAGGATAATTACCCCAAAGTCTTATAACCATTGTGATTAATCCACAACCTATACCAAATATAATTTTCCCTGTAGGAAGTAAAGGTGATGTTACATAATCTGTTGCCATAAAGAATGCTCCAAGCATTACGCCTCCAGCAAGTACATGGAATACTGCCATTGACAATGCTGATGCATCTCCACCGTTTACACTATAGAAAACGAATGCGATTACGAAAACTGTACCGATAAAACATACTGGGATTATTGGTGAAATTACCTTTTTCCAAATTAGGAATAGTCCACCGATTAGCAATGCGATTGCACTTACTTCTCCCATGGATCCACCAATGAAACCTAGGAACATTTCCATATTTGATGGAAGGTCCGCAATGTTTCCCTCTTTTAAAATTCCAAGAGGTGTTGCTCCAGTAGTTGCGTCTGCAACAGCTGACATTGATGGCAAAGGCCATGTTGTCATTTGTGTTGCAAATGAAACAAATAGAACGATTCTTGCTGTGATTGCAGGGTTTACAACGTTTCTGCCAATACCACCATATAATTGTTTTACTATTACGATAGCAACAAAGCAACCGATTATAGCAATCCAATATGGAAGGCTTGATGGAACATTGAACGCAATCAACAGTCCTGTTACAGCAGCACTTAAATCTTGTACTGTCTGTCTCTTATGTAAAAGTTTGTTATATAGCCATTCAAATCCCATACTTGCAACTATGCAAACTAGGGACAATAGAATAACTCTCATTCCAAATACATATATGCTCACTAAGAAAGAAGGCACTAGGGCAATTAATACCATAGCCATTGTTTTTGTAGTATCTACATTTGTCACAATATGTGGTGACGATGATACTAGTAAATTGTCATATACTTTATTGTTATCCATTATTTTTGCGAAGCCTCCTTTACTACACCTTTTCCAAGTTTATTCATGAAGCTAAGAGGTCTTCTTGCTGGGCAAATAAATGAACAACTGCCGCATTCCATACACTGCATAACCTTTAGGTTTTCTAGTGCTTCTGCATCTCTCTTTTCATATGCATCTGCCAAAGCTGTTGGAATCAAGTTAAATGGACACGCATTATGGCAACGTCCACAATTGATACAAGCTGTTTCTTCTTTTACAACTGCTTGCGCCTTTGAGAATGCTAGAATAGCATTGTTGTTCTTTACTATTGGCATCGCGTCTGAGAAGATTGCTCTACCCATCATTGGTCCGCCCATTAAGATTTTTCTTGGTTCTTCTTTATAGCCACCGCAGAATGTAATTACGTCGTGAATTGATGTTCCAATTGGAGCGATAACATTCTTTGGTAATACTACTGCATCGCCATCAACTGTCATTCTCTTTGCAATTAGAGGAACACCGTTTCTAAAGTACTGACCAACAAATGCAATTGAGGTAACGTTTGATAATATTACTCCAAGATCTGCTGGAAGCACTCCTGCGTCCATCTTTTGTCCAGTAATTTCATATACTAGAACTCTTTCTGCTCCCTTTGGATATCTTGATTGAAGTTTGAAAGTGTGGATGTTTGTATGACCCTGTTCAGCTAACATTTTGTCTAGCTGTTCAATCGCATCCATTTTGTTTTCTTCAATTCCGATATACCCTTGGGATAGGTTGATATACTTCATAACAAGTACCATACCGTCAATAATATCTTGGGTATTTTCTAACATTAATCTGTGGTCAGATGTGATAAAAGGTTCACATTCTGCACCATTAACGATTAGTGTGTGTACTTCGTCAATATTTTTCGGATTAAATTTTATGTGCGTTGGGAATGAGGCACCGCCTAATCCTACTAATCCGCTAGCTCTAACAGCCTTAACGAATTCTGGTAGATCTTTAACCTCCGGAACTTTTATTTCCTCCCACATTTCTTGCTTTTTGTCAGTCTCTATAACAACTAACGTATCATCTCCGCCCATAGCTGAACGTTGTTCTTCAATCGCTACAACTGTGCCGGAAACGCTTGAGTGAATAGGTGCACTTACAAATGCCTCTGTATCTCCAATAAGCTGTCCAACTTTTACTAAGTCGCCTTTTTGTACCAAAGGTTTGCACGGAGCGCCTATATGTTGAGACATAGAAATCTTTACAATATCAGGGATTGGCATAATTTCAGTTGCACTTGATGCAGTGTTCTTGAAATGTCCAACTTTGATGCTTTGTAAATGCTTTTTGTTTAAACTCATGTTTGAAGCCTTCCTTTCTATAATTTAAATTGTCTATAATCATACGTTTAATATTATACTACACTCCTAAACAAAAATCACCAAAAATCTTCATTTATAAGTATTTTCTATAGTTTTTAAAAAATGTTGATATTTACACAAAAAATATGTTTTATTTTTATTTGACTGGGAATAAATATTCTATAACGATTAAACGATTGCTTAATCATTTAACCGAAAGAAAGGAACTTTGTTATATGGATAACACTAAATGCATTTTACCCCACAATCACGACAACAGAACCGCCCAATTTTTGGAGACAATGCCGACGCAAAATGTCTTTGATAATGTTGCAGAGGTCTTTGGTATAATAAGCGACAGCTCAAGGGTAAAGATTCTCTGGCTTTTGTGCCACACTGAAGAATGTGTGATAAACATTGCCGCAGCCGTTTCTATGTCTTCGCCTGCTGTATCTCATCATCTAAAGGTTTTGAAGCAAGCAGGGTTATTGTCTTATAGGAAAGTTGGCAAAGAGGTTTATTACACTCTGGCCGATACCGATGACGCAAAACGTATTCACAAAATCGTGGATAGCATCTTTAATATTAAATGCACTATATAATATGTAGGAAAAAGCAAAAAAGGAGTAAATTATGAAAAAATCTTTTAAATTACAAAATCTTGACTGTGCCAACTGCGCAGCAAAGATGGAAACTGCAATAAGTAAGCTTGACGGTGTGGATCAATGTTCCATTAGTTTTATGACGCAGAAAATGATTATTGAAGCTGAGGAAAATGATTTCCCTCAAATTTTGGAAGCTGCACAAACTGCAATTGGAAAAGTGGAAAGGAAATGCAAGATTATCAAATAATCTTCGGGTAGGCAACATGAGTAAATCGCAAAAATTTGATTTGGCAAAAATTATTGTATCGGCTGGTATTTTCGCAGCTGGGTATTTGACTGGTTTTGCGTGGATTTTTATTATCGCATATGTTATCGCTGGTTATGAAACTATTTTCAAAGCGGTTCATGGTGTTTTCCATGGGCAGGTGCTTGATGAAAATTTCCTGATGACTATCGCTTCTATTGGAGCAGTTTACTGTGGCGAATACCCTGAAGCTGTTGCCGTTATGCTATTCTATCAGGTTGGTGAATTCTTTGAGGACTACGCTGTGGACAATTCCAGAAAGTCTATTGCCGAGTTGATGGACATCAAGGCAGAATATGCAAACAAGTTGGTTGACGGTGCTGAATCAAAGGTTGATCCAGAATCGCTTATTCTTGGTGACATTATTCTAGTCAAACCTGGTGAAAAAGTCCCTGTTGATGGCATTGTTATTGACGGTATTTCTTCTCTAAATACCGCTGCCCTAACTGGTGAATCTCTCCCTCGCGACATATCGCCGGGTGAGTCTATTATCAGTGGTACAATAAATATGACTGGTGTCCTAAAAATAAAAGTCACCAAACTTTATGAGGATTCGACTGTTGCCAAGGTCCTTGATCTTGTGGAAAATGCCAGCAGCAAAAAGGCTTCTGTGGAGAAATTCATAACCAAATTTGCAAGGTTCTACACGCCTATCGTTGTACTCCTTGCTATTGCTCTCGCTATCGTTCCTCCACTTGTGTTTCCTGACGCAACTTTTACAGAATATATTTACAATGCTATGATTTTCTTAGTAATTTCATGTCCTTGCGCTCTAGTTATTTCTGTTCCTCTAAGTCTTTTCGCAGGGGTTGGCTCTGCTTCAAAGCAAGGTATTCTAGTCAAAGGTAGCAACTATCTGGAAGCTCTTGCTGACGTTACCACTTTTGCCTTTGACAAAACCGGAACGTTGACTACTGGAAATTTTGATGTAACGAAAATTGTGGTATCTGATATTGCTAAAACAACTGATTTGACTGAGTTCCAATTGCTTGAACTAGCGGCTTATGGTGAAAGTTTTTCAAATCACCCAATCGCATCTTCGATTGTTTCCAACTACAAATCAAAATCTGGTATTATTGAAAAAACTCGAATTTCAAATTATATGGAAATCTCAGGCAAAGGGATTTCTGCCATATATGATGGCTCAAAGATTTTCTGCGGAAATGGCAAGTTAATGGAAGACTTGGATTTGCCATGGAAAGAACCTCTTGAAACTGGCTCTGCCGTCCACGTTGCATACGGCCATATGTATCTGGGATACATTATTGTATCTGACACTATTAGGGAAAACAGTGCCTCGACAATTGCCGGACTAAAATCTTTGGGTGTTAAACAGACCATTATGTTGACTGGCGACAGAAAAGAAATCGCTGAATCTGTGGCAAAGGAAATCGGCATTACTGATGTTCTTTCAGAATTATTGCCTGGTGACAAAGTCCATGCTCTGGAAGGTGTTCTAGACGAAAAAGCCAAAGGTCACTTGGCCTTTGTTGGTGACGGAATCAATGATGCGCCTGTCCTTGCAAGGGCAGATGTAGGTATCGCAATGGGTGCCTTGGGTTCAGATGCTGCCATCGAGGCGGCTGATGTAGTAATTATGACTGATGACATTTCCAAGCTTATCACTGTCAAAAAGATTGCCAAGAAAACTCTTGGAATTGCAAAGCAAAATGTAATTTTCGCTTTGACAGTCAAGTTCGCCATACTAATTCTTGGCGCTTTGGGAATGGCTTCAATGTGGGCAGCAGTTTTCGCTGATGTTGGTGTTGCCTTCATCGCAATTCTAAACTCTATGAGAGCGCTAAAGTTATAGGGGTGATGC